>NZ_JAYRDJ010000018.1:0-104061 GCF_041909475.1 Niveibacterium sp.
CGCCGGGTGCGCGATCGCGCTCGCCCACCGTGTCGTGGCGGAAACCCGGCAGCACTCGGCAGACCTTGGTCGCGCTGCCAAGTGCGTCGAAGAACGCGTGCTGCGGCGCATGCCGCACGACCCAGTCTTCACCCGAAATGAACATCTGCGTCGGCACATGAATCGCCGCCGCATCGGCGACCACACGCTCGGCTGCGTCGTAGAGCCCGAGCAGCACATTCACCGAGATCGGCCGCGTGATCAGCGGATCGGTGTCGTAGCTCGCAGCACGTGCTTCATCGTGCGTGAGGTAGCGCGCCTTGACGTAACTCGTCACCTTGAAGTCGCCGAACAGCGTGTGCATCAGTGCAAGCCCGGGGCGCGCGAGCGGCACGTAGAGCTTTACGCTGAATGCCGGCGATGCGAGTACCTGCGCGCGCAGCGGCGGCGCGTAGTCATGTACCCAGGTCGCCGCGATCACCGCGCCAACGCTTTGCGCCACCACCGCGGTGTCTTGCGCGGCAAAGCCGTGCTGCGCGTGAATGTGGCGCGAGAAGGCTTCCAGATCGGCCACCGAATGCATGAAGCTCGGGCTGAAACCGCGCTCGCCCGGCGAGCGGCCGTGGCCACGCGCATCCCATGCGAAGAAATCGAAATCCGGCAGATCCAGTTCGTCGACCAGATGCGCCATGCGGCCGGAGTGTTCGTGGCCGCGATGCAGCAGGATGATCGCGCCGCGTGATGTGGGCGTGCTCGCCGGCCAGTGACGGTAGAACAGCGGCGCACCGTCGTGGCTGACGAACTGCATTTCATGAACTGCGCGTTGAGTGAGCGACATGGTCAGCTCCGGATCGGGGGAATTTCGTTCACTGCCGCACGAATGCGGCGCACGGTCGTGAGCAGCAGGAGCCCGCTGAAGCCGAGCCAGATCGGATTCCACGCGAGCATCGGCACCCAGCCGAGCGCCACCAGCAGGCCCAGCAGGCCGATGACAAAGGCGCGATCGCTCTTGCCCAGTGGGCCGTCGTAGCGCCGCGCGCCACCCGCGGCGGCGGCGTGGATGCCGGCGAGCTCACTGATGATCGACAGGCAGATCGCGCCCCACACCAGGCTTGCGCTCGCACCGGCGAGCTTCATGAAGGGTGCCAGCAGCGCGGCGTCGGAAACCACGTCGCCCAGTTCGTTGAGGAAGCCGCCCAGCACCGAGCGCTGGCCGAATTCGCGCGCCAGCATGCCGTCGATCGCGTTGAGCGCCATGCGGATCAGGCACCACAGCGGCAACAGCGCAAACAGCGGTGCGACCGGATGCAGCCACAGCAAGGCGCCCAACAGCAGCGACACGACTGCGGCAAACGAGGTAACAAGGTTGGCGGTACAGCGAAGGCGGAACAGGCCCGCAACGAGCGGGCGCAGCAAAGACTGGAACGCTGGCTTCAGCGCATAGAGCGACATGTCGACCCCGGTTGAAGTGGCGGGCGCAGTCTATGCCGGGTGAGTTATTTCAAGGTGTGAGCAATTGCCGCTTAAACGTAAGTGGCCTGCGCTGGCAGGTGCGGTGGGCCGCTTACCGGAGGTAACAAAAGAAGGGGGGCCAATGGTCCCCCTCCGTGTGCATGGCTTGCTCGCCTGCCTTACAGCAGCACGCGCTCGATGCCGCCCTTGTTGGCGGTTTCGACGAAACGTTCGAGCCAATCCTCGCCGAGCAGGTGGCGCGCCATCTCGATCACGATGTAGTCGGCGTCGAGGCCGGCGATGTCGTCCTTGTAGCGATGCAGGCCCTGCAGGCAGGCCGGGCAGGAGGTGAGGATCTTCAGATCGCCGTCGAAGCCATCGGCGCGCAGTGCGCTGGCGTTCTTCTGCATCTCTTCTTCCTTGCGGAAGCGCACCTGTGTTGCGATTTCCGGGCGCGCGATCGCGAAGGTGCCGGCCTCGCCGCAGCAGCGGTCGTTCTTCGTGATCTTCGTACCGTCGGCGGTCTGCACCAGCGCGTTCACCGTCTTCACCGAATCCTGCTGCTTCATCGGGTTGTGGCAAGGCTCGTGGTACATGTAGCGCACGCCCTTCACCCCTTCGAGCTTGACGCCCTTCTCGAGCAGGAATTCGTGGATGTCGATCAGCCGGCAGCCGGGGAAGATCTTCTCGAATTCGTACATCGTGAGCTGGTCGTAGCAGGTGCCACAGCTCACCACCACGGTCTTGATGTCGAGGTAGTTGAGCGTGTTCGCCACGCGGTGGAAGAGCACCCGGTTGTCGGTGGTGATCTTCTCCGCCTTGTCGAAATCGCCCGAGCCGCGCTGCGGGTAGCCGCAGCACAGGTAGCCCGGCGGCAGCACCGTCTGCACGCCGACGTTGTAGAGCATCGCCTGCGTCGCGAGCCCGACCTGCGAGAACAGGCGCTCGGAGCCGCAACCCGGGAAGTAGAACACCGCCTCGGAATCCGGCCGCGTTTTCTGCGGATCGCGGATCACCGGCACCACCGCGGCGTCTTCAATGTCGAGCAGTGCTCGGGCCGTCTTGTTCGGCAGCTTGCCCGGCATCTTCTTGTTCACGAAGTGGATCACCTGCGCCTTGATCGGCGCCTTGCCGACCGTCGACGACGGTTGCTTCGTGGTCTCCTTCGCCAGCGGCCGCAGCAGGTCAACGCCCAGGCGCTGCGCCTTGTAGGCCCACTCGATGCTGGTCTTGCGCAGGAACTTGATAGTTTCCGGGTTCTTCGTATTCAGGAAGGCCATGCCCAGCTTCTTCGCCGGGTTGAAGCTCTGCTTGCCCATCTTGCGCAGCAGGTTGCGCATGTTCATCGACACGTCGCCGAAGTCGATATCGACCGGGCAAGGCGTGACGCACTTGTGGCACACGGTGCAGTGGTCGGCCACGTCCTCGAACTCTTCCCAGTGGCGGATCGAGATGCCGCGCCGCGTTTGCTCTTCGTACAGGAAGGCTTCGATCAGCAGCGAAGTGGCGAGGATCTTGTTGCGCGGCGAGTAGAGCAGGTTCGCGCGCGGCACGTGCGTGGTACACACCGGCTTGCACTTGCCGCAACGCAGGCAATCGGACACCGAGTCGGCGATCGAACCGATGTCGCTCTGCTGCATGATCAGCGACTCATGGCCCATGAGGTTGAAGCTGGGCGTGTAGGCGTGCGTGAGGTCGCCGCCGGGCATCAGCTTGCCCTTGTTGAAGCGGCCCTCGGGGTCCACCTTCTGCTTGTAGGCGCGGAAGGGCGCCATCTCGGCATCGGTGAGGAATTCGAGCTTGGTGATGCCGATGCCGTGTTCGCCGGAGATGACGCCGTTGAGGCTGCGCGCCAGTTCCATGATGCGGGCGACGGTGGCGTTTGCCTCCTGCAGCATCTCGTAGTGATCGGAGTTCACCGGCAGGTTGGTGTGCACATTGCCGTCGCCGGCGTGCATGTGCAGCGCGACGAACACGCGACCGCGCAGCACCTCCTTGTGGATCGCGGCAATGCGTTCGCGCAGCGGATCGAAGACCTTGCCTTCGAAGATGTCTTCGAGCTGCGGTTGCAGTTCGGTCTTCCACGAGATGCGTACCGAATAGTCCTGCACGCGGTGGAAGAGGCGCGGCTGCGCGGCCTTGTTGGTCAGTTCGCCGGCAACGATGCCCAGCTCGGCAAAGCGCGGCTCGGCGTCGGCCAAGGGCGTATCGAGCTGGTCGAAGATCCACTGCCAGCGCGCGCGCACCTTCGACAGCAATTCCAGCGCATGGGCGCGGCGGTCACCGATCAGCTCTTCGGCGTCGACCGTGGCTTCACCACGATGCAGCGGCAGCTCGCCGTGCAGGAACTCAGTCAGCGCGTCGGCCAGGCGCAGCTTGTTGCGGATCGAAAGTTCGATGTTGAAGCGCTCGATGCCATCGCAGTAGTCGCCCATGCGATCGAGCGGAATCACGACGTCTTCGTTCACCTTGAACGCGTTGGTGTGTTTCGCGATCGCAGCGGTGCGCGAACGGTCGAGCCAGAATTTCTTGCGCGTTTCCGGCGTCACCGCGATGAAGCCCTCGGCGCCGCGCGCGTTGCACATGCGCACGACTTCGGAGGTCGCCAGCATCACCGCGTTCTCGTCGTCGCCGACGATGTCGCCGATCAGCACCATCTTCGGCCGGCCGTGGCGCTTGGCCTTCGGCGCATAGCCGACCGCCTTCACATAACGTTCGTCGAGGTGCTCCAAGCCGGCAAGCTGCACGCCGCCCGGTTGCTGGTCGAGGTAGTCCTTGATCTCGACGATCGCCGGCACCGCTTCGCGCACCTGGCCGTAGAACTCCAGGCACACGGTGCGGGTGTGGGTCGGCAGGCGATGCAGGATCCAGCAGGCCGAGGTGATGATGCCGTCGGTGCCTTCCTTCTGCACGCCGGGTACGCCGCCGAGGAACTTGTCGGTGACGTCCTTGCCGAGGCCGACCTTGCGGAAAGCCGCGCCAGGCATTTCGATGATCTCTTCCCCAAGCGGGCGCTTGCCGCTCTCGTCAAACTTCTTCAGGCGGAACTGCACCGTCTCCTGATCGTGGATCTTGCCGAGGTTGTGGTTCAGGCGTTCGACGACGAGCCAGTTGCCGTCGGGCATCACCATCTTCCACCACGCGAGGTTGTCGAGCGCGGTGCCCCACAGCACGGCCTTCTTGCCACCGGCGTTCATCGCGATGTTGCCGCCGATGCAGGAAGCGTCCGCCGAGGTCGGGTCGCACGCGAACACCAGGCCGACACCTTCGGCCGCATCCATGACCCGGCGGGTGACGACACCCGCGCCAGTCGTGATGGTGGCGTAGGGGCGGTCGACGCCCGGTAGCACTTGCTGCTCGACCTTGCCAAGATCGATCAGCTTCTCGGTGTTGATGACTGCCGAATACGGCGACAGCGGCACGGCGCCACCGGTGTAGCCGGTGCCGCCGCCACGCGGGATGATCGTCAGCCCCAGTTCGATACAGCCGCGCACCAGGTGGCCGATTTCTTCCTCGGTGTCCGGGTACAGCACGACGAAGGGGTACTCGACGCGCCAGTCGGTCGCGTCGGTAACGTGCGAGACGCGCGCCATGCCGTCGAAGGCGATGTTGTCGCGCCGCGTGTGCTTGGACAGCAGCTTCTCGGTGCGGCGGCGCAGGTCGTAGGTGGTTTCGAAGTGGCGCTGGAAAGCATCGACGGCCTTGTTCGCGGCTGCCACCAGTTGCGCCACGATGCCGGCGCGCACCGGGTCTTCGTTCTCGGCGGCGGCACGGCGCTTCTCGACTTCGTCGAGGCGGTGGCGCAGTGCGCTCAGCAGTGCGCCGCGGCGCTCGCGGCTGGCGACGAGATCGTCTTCGAGGTAGGGGTTGCGCTGCACGACCCAGATGTCGCCCAACACTTCGTAGAGCATGCGGGCGGAACGACCGGTCACCCGTTCGGCGCGCAGCGATTCGAGCACCGACCACATCTCCTCGCCGAGCAGGCGGATCACGATCTCGCGGTCGGAAAAGGAGGTGTAGTTGTACGGAATTTCGCGCAGGCGGGTCGACGCAGGGGTCTCGCGGACAAACTCGGGGGCGGCTTGCATCAGGGTGTCCTGTTTGTGTGCGGCACGGCACGCTTCTGGGGAAGCCGGCCATTTTATCCCGCCAGACCCGCCAATGCACCCGAAAATTCAAGACCTTACGGGCTGTGGGGGCAAGAAAATTGCGGGATTCGGGGGTTGGACACCGGGTCGCGAGCGCAGTTCGGATGCTGCGGTGCAGCGGCCCACTCGCCCTCCGCCAGGGCAAAACCGGCCGTGTGCGTCCGCACCCGGCTCAAGCCGCGGCGTGGCGCCGCCGCGACACCCGGCAGCTCAGTCGCGCGACCAATCCGGGTTGGGCAGCGCGTTGAAGGCGTCGCGCAGCGCCTGGCCCCACTCGCTGCGCACGATGCTGAAGTAGGGGTCTTGCGACTCGATCGAGCGATGGCGCGCGATGCGGCATTCGTCGGTGCGGATCAGCGCCAGATCGAGCGGCAGGCCGACCGAAAGGTTCGAGCGGATGGTCGAATCCATCGAGATCAGCGCGCACTTGGTGGCCTCGTCGAGAGAGGTGCCGCGCGTGATGACGCGATCGATGATCGGCTTGCCGTACTTCGATTCGCCGATCTGGAAATACGGCGTCTCGGGCGTCGCCTCGATGAAGTTGCCTGCCGCGTAGATGTTGAACAGCCGCGGGCGTTCGCCGCGGATCTGGCCGGCGAGGATCAGGCTCGCGGAGAAATCGATGCCGAAGGCCTGCAGCGATTCGGCGTCGCGCCGGTGCACTTCGCGGATCGTGTCGCCGACGTGGCGCGCCGCCTCGAACAGGTTAGGCACACTCCACAAGCTGGTGCCCTCGGTGCTGCTGAGGCGTTCGTTGAGCATCGTCACGATCGCCTGCGTGATCGCCAGGTTGCCGGCCGTCATCAACACCATCACCCGCTCGCCGGGGCGCTCGAAGACGTTGAGTTTGCGGAAGGAGTTGATGTGATCAACGCCGGCATTGGTGCGCGAGTCGGAAAGGCACACGATGCCAGCGTCGAGGAGCATGCCGACGCAGTAGGTCATGGAGAAAGGCTTGGTCGCGGAAAGGCGGAATTGTCGCCGCCCTTGCGGGGCGGAGCCAGCGCTACTTCACGGCAGCCTTGGGGGCCGCCGTGAAGCGAAGATCAGCCGGGCGGTGCGCCGCGTTCGGCCGGTGTCAGTTGCCAGGGCTCGGGGGCAAAGCGGCCAGCTTCGGCCTGTAACGCATACGGCGTGTCTTCGAGCGGCTTGGTCCACAGCGCGAGCATTGCGGCGGGCGGCGTCGCGGGCATCTCGGGCTTTGGCTGATTCGGGCGCGAACGGGTCATGGCAGGCCTCCTCAGGTGGTGACGGGAACCAGGAAATCTTCGGAGATGCGCTGGCCGAGATCGAGGATGCGTTCCAGCGCACTGTCGAGGTAGGGATGCAGGCCGTCGCGCATCAGCTCTTCGATGCGGCCGAAGCGCAGGCTCGCCTCGAACTCGCCAGCGCGGCGCTGCGTCTCGGCCGAGCGGCCGTTGGCCACCGCCTGCAGCAGGCCATACACCTCGCGCATGCAGTACGCGAGCGAGCGTGGCATGTCGGGGCGCAGCAGCAGCAACTCCGCCACGCGGCTCGGCGTGATCTGATCGCGGTAGACGCGGCGGTAGATTTCGAAGGCCGACACCGAGTGCAGCAGCGCGCTCCACTGGTAGTAATCGACCGCGGCATCGTTCGGGGTGTGGGCGCCGCGCAGCAGGTGGTACTTCACGTCGAGGATGCGCAGCGTGTTGTCGGCGCGTTCGATGAAGGTGCCCAGGCGCGTGAAGTGGAAGGCTTCGTCGCGCAGCATGGTGCCGACGGTAACGCCGCGCGACAGGTGCGAGCGGTACTTGACCCAGTCGAAGAACTCGGTCGGCCCCGTCTCGGCAAGGCGCGAAGGCGCGAAGTCGTTGACCTTGAGCCAGGTCGCGTTGATCGCCTCCCACAGCTCGGAGGTGAGCGTGCCGCGCACGGTGTGTGCGTTCTCGCGCGCCGCGCGCAGGCAGGAGACGATGCTCGACGGGTTGTCGCGGTCGAACATCAGGAAATGCATCACCGTGTCGGTGTCCATCGCGTCGTGCTGTGCGCGGTAGGCGCCCAGCATGCCCATGATGTCGAGGGTGGCGGTCCATTGCCGCTCGATCTCGCCGGCGCTCTGCGGCAGCAGCGACATGCGGTGATGCACATCGAGGATGCGCGCGAGGTTCTCGGCGCGCTCCATGTAGCGCGACATCCAGTAAACGTGGTCTGCGGTACGGGACAACATGTTTTCAGGCCTCCAGTACCCAGGTGTCCTTGGTGCCCCCGCCCTGCGAGGAATTCACCACCAGCGAGCCCGCCTTCAGCGCGACGCGCGTGAGGCCACCGGGTACGAAACGGACCTCGCTGCCCGAGAGCACAAAGGGCCGCAGATCGATGTGGCGCGGCGCGATGCCGGATTCGACGAAGGTCGGGCAGGTGGACAGCGCGAGCGTCGGCTGCGCGATGTACTTCTCCGGCGCAGCGATGATGCGCTGGCGGAAGGCTTCGATCTCGGCCTTGGTCGAGGCGGGGCCGACCAGCATGCCGTAGCCGCCGGCACCGTGCACTTCCTTCACCACCAGTTCGGCCAGGTGATCGAGCGTGTAGGCCAGATCCTCGGGCTTTCTCAACATGTAGGTCGGTACGTTGTTGAGCAGCGGCTTTTCGCCGAGGTAGAAGCGCACCATGTCCGGCACGTAGGGGTAGATCGACTTGTCGTCGGCAACACCGGTGCCGATGGCGTTCGCCAGCGTGACCTTGCCCGCGCGGTAGGCCGCGAAGAGGCCCGGCACGCCGAGCATCGAATCCTTGCGGAAGGCTTGCGGGTCGAGGAAGTCGTCGTCGATGCGGCGGTAGATCACGTCCACCTTGCGGCGACCGCGGGTGGTGCTCATGAACACGCCTTCGTGCGTAACGAAGAGATCGCGCCCTTCGACCAGTTCGATGCCCATTTGCTGCGCGAGGAAGGCGTGCTCGAAGTAGGCGCTGTTGTAGCTGCCGGGGGTCAGCAAGACCACGGTCGGGTCCGACACGCCATTCGGCGCGACGGTGCGCAGCGTATCGAGCAGCAGGTCCGGGTAGTGGTCCACCGGCGCGATGCGGTGGGTGGCGAAGAGGTCGGGGAACAGCCGCATCATCATGCGGCGGTCCTCGATCATGTAGGACACGCCGGAAGGCACGCGCAGGTTGTCTTCCAGCACGTAGAACTCGCCGGCGCCGGCGCGCACGATATCGACGCCGGAGATATGCGAGTAGATGCCGCCCGCGACGTCCACACCCTTCATCTCGGGCCGGTACTGCGCGTTCTGCAGCACCTGCTCGTAGGGAATCACGCCCGCCTTGAGGATTTCCTGGTCGTGGTAGATGTCGTGCAGGAAGGCGTTGAGCGTGCGGATCCGCTGCGACAGGCCGGCGGAAAGCTGCTGCCATTCGGCAGCCGGAATGATGCGGGGTATCAGGTCGAACGGAATCAAGCGCTCGGTGCCCGCCGCTTCGCCATATACGGCGAAGGTGATGCCGGCGCGCCGGAACAGCGCATCCGCCTGTACCCGCTTGCGCTCGATGCGTGAAGGCTCGGTCGCCTCCAGCCAGCGCTCGAAGGCTTCGTAATGCGGCCGTGTTTCGCCGGCCGCGCCGTTCATCTCATCGAAGAACGCCCCGTTTGCTCCCATGCTCGCCTCCGCGTACGGCTCGCTGCGTTGCGAGCCGGCAACAGGGGCTTTGCGAGAACCGTGCCACCCGGAAAACCCCGGTCTTTCGAGCCTGCCGCGGCACCGCATGCACGGTTGCGGCGCGTGATCGTGCTGGTTTCGTGCGGCGGCGCACCAAATCGGCGCATGGCTGGCACGCGCCCCGTCCTGGTGCGCACAGTTCAATCCAGCGTTTTGCGGAAGCGCTTGAGACCGATCGCCAGCACGATCGTGATGAACAGCAACAGCGGCCACAGGTGCGGCCAGACTTCGACGAAGCCGTTGCCTTTGAGCATCACCCCACGCGCCAGCCGCAGGAAGTGCGTCAGCGGCAGTGCCTCACCGATGAACTGCGCCCAAGCCGGCATGCCGCGGAAGGGGAACATGAAGCCCGAGAGCAGCATCGAGGGCAGGAAGAAGAAGAAGGTCATCTGCATCGCCTGCATCTGGTTGCGCGCCACGCTGGAGATCGTGATGCCCACGACCAGGTTGGCGGCAATGAAGACCAGCACGCCGAACAGCAGCAGCGACATCCCGCCAACGAAGGGCACCTTGAACAGCAGGCGCGCGGCGAGCAGGATCAGCACCACCTGCACGAAACCGATCAGGATGAAGGGCAGGACCTTGCCGACCATCACTTCCACCGGCCGCACCGGCGTGGCGAGCAGGTTCTCCATCGTGCCGCGCTCGACTTCGCGCGTCAGCGCGAGCCCGGTCATCATGATCATCGTCATCGTCAGGATCACGCCCATCAGACCGGGGACGACGTTCCACGCGGTAAGCCCGTCCGGGTTGTAGCGGCGCTGCACCACCACATCGAAGGGCGCTGGCGCGGCGAGGTGCGCGGCGAGCGGCCCGCTCAGATCGCGTGCAAGCGCGGCAGGCGCAAGCTGGTTGAGCGCGGCGATGGCGTTGCCGGTGGCGGTGGGGTCGGTGGCGTCGGCATCGAGCAGGATCTGCGCGCGCTCGCCACGGATCAGCTTGCGCGAGAAGTCGGCCGGAATCACCAGCGCGAACTGTGCGCTGCCCTCGGCGAGCATATGGTCGGCGTCGGCCTGCGTGGCACTGGTGCTGACGATATCGAAATAGTCCGACACGGTCAGCGCGGCGCTCAGGCTGCGTGCAAACGCGCTCTGCTCCTCGGCCACCACGACCGTCGGCAGGTGTTTGGGATCGCCGTTGATCGCAAAGCCGAACAACATGAGCTGGATGATCGGAATGCCGACCATCATCGCGAAGGTCAGGCGGTCGCGGCGGAGCTGGATGAACTCCTTGCGCATCACGGTGATGAGGCGTGCGAAGGAGAGGCCCCGCAGCAGCGCGAACATGTCAGTGCCCCGCCTGGAAGTTGTCGCGCGTCTGGCCCATCAGATGGATGAACACATCTTCCAGCTGCGGCGCCGCGGCCGACCACTCGAACGTCGGCGCCGCGCGCCACGGCGCGATCGCGGCGGCCAGCGCGGCCGCATCGCTACCGCTGACATGCAGGGTGTTGCCGAAGCGCGTGAGCATGTCGACACCCGGCGCACCACGCAACTGCGCCGCCAGTGCCGACACCTCGTTGCCGCGCACATGCCAGGTCGAAAAGCCGCTGCGCTCCACCAGCTGTGCCGGCGTGCCGAGCGCCAGCAACTGGCCGTAGGCGATGTAGCCCAGGCGGTGGCAACGCTCGGCTTCGTCCATGTAGTGCGTTGAGACCAGTACGGTGATGCCTTCGGCGGCGAGCGCGTGGATCTCTTCCCAGAAATCGCGCCGCGCCTTGGGGTCGACGCCGGCGGTGGGCTCGTCGAGTAGCAACAGCTTCGGCTCATGCAGCATGCAGGCAGCCAGCGCCATGCGCTGCTTCCAGCCACCGGAGAGCCCGCCGGCGAGCTGGTTGGCGCGCCCCGCCAGGCCGAGCCGCTCGATCGCGGCGTCGACGCGCTGGCGGCGGCGGTCCATCTGGTAGACGCCGGCGACGAAGTCGAGGTTCTCGCGGATCGTCAGGTCTTCGTAGAGCCCGAAGCGCTGCGTCATGTAGCCGACTTCGCGCTTGATCGCGGTGGCGTCGCGCAGGATGTCATACCCCAGCGTGTGGCCACTGCCTGCGTCCGGCGTCAGCAGTCCGCACATCATGCGGATCGACGTGGTCTTGCCGCTGCCGTTGGGGCCGAGAAAGCCGAACACCTCGCCACGGCGCACCCGCATCGAGAGTTGGTCGACCACCGTCTTTTCGCCGAAGCGCTTGGTGAGTCCGACGACATCCACCGCACGCTGTTCGGGCGGT
Source organism: Niveibacterium sp. (assembly GCF_041909475.1). Taxonomy (NCBI): domain Bacteria; kingdom Pseudomonadati; phylum Pseudomonadota; class Betaproteobacteria; order Rhodocyclales; family Rhodocyclaceae; genus Niveibacterium; species Niveibacterium sp. The sequence continues at coordinate 11,478 of NZ_JAYRDJ010000018.1, forward strand.
ATGTCGAGCGGTGCGATCAGATTGTTCACCGGCCCGCCTCGGGCAACACGTCGACCGGCAGCCCCGGCGCCAACACCACTGCACGCTCCGGCTGCGCCTCGGCCTTGAAGACCAGCTTGGCGCGGTTGTCCTTCGAGTAGATCACCGGCGGCGTGTATTCAGCGCTGCTGGCGACCCAGGTGACGCGCGCGGTGAAGCCTTCGCCACAGCCATCGCAGCGCACGCGGATACGCTGACCTGGCCGCATCGCGGCGAGCCGGGCTTCTGGAACGTAGAAGCGCAGCTTGGTGCTGCCCGCCGGCAGCAGACTGACGACCGGGCTGCCGGCGGGCACCCATTCGCCGACGCGGTAGTAGGTGTCCTCAACATGTGCGGCCACCGGTGCGGCGAGCTGCTTCTGCGCCAGCCGCGTCTGTGCCTGCGCGCGCTGGGCCTCCGCCACCTTCACGGCGGCCGTCGCCGCGGCGCGTTGCGACTCGCGCCCGGCGAGTTCCGCCGCACGTAGATCAGCGACGGCCTGGTCGAGTTGCGCGCGCGCACTGCGCACCCGCTCGCGCAGGCTATCGAGACTCATCGGACTGACGAAGCCCTGCGCCGCCAGCGCCTGCTGCCGTGCGAGTTCGCTCTCGGCGAGCGACAGCGCAGAACGTGCAGCGGCTTCGCGAGCGCGGAATGAATCCAGCTCTGCCGGCCGCTTGCCGCTGGCCAGGTCCTGCGCCTGCGCATCGCTCTGCGCCCGGCGGGCTTCGGCCTCGTCGAGCGCCGGGCGTTCCAGCTCGGTATCGAGCGCGAACAACGGCGCGCCGGCCGCCACTTCGCCGCCACGCTGCACCGACAGGCTGACAAGGCGCCCCGCCTGCTGCGCGGCAACGCGCGTCGGTTCGATCTCGACGTAGCCGAGCAGTGGCGTATCGCCCCCCGGCCCGCAAGCGCTGAGCAAGGCGGACGAAGCCAGAACGAGAAGGACGACACGGGCGCTCATTCGGCGGACTCCAGTTCGGCACGCAGCGCGTTGAGCCCGCCCCAGCTGAAAGCGATCACATGCCTGGCGACACGTTCGACGAGATCATCACCACCCAGCGCGACCGGCATGACCTGCAGGATCAGCGGGCGGGCGCTGATGTAGACCATGCATTGGCTCAGCACGCTGAGCATCGCGCGCGACAGCTGTTCGTCGCTCGCACGCGGCCCCAGCACGGCTGAAATGATCGGCCGCAACATCTGCGCCTGCGGGCGCGTGAAGCGTTCGATCATCATCGCCAGCGCCTCGGTCGGGTTTACCAGTTCGCGCATCAGCAGCGCGGCGATGCGGCTCTCCCCCGCCGGGTCGAGGAAGCGGCGCACCAGGGTGCGCACCGCCGCTTCGAAGGCTGCACGCGGATGTGCCGGGTCGGGCGCCGGCAGCGGTGTGCGGCTCAGCGCCAGCTCGGCATGGTGTTGCAACACCGCGCGATAGAGCCCTTCCTTGCCGCCGAAGTGGTAGTTGATCGCGGAGAGGCGCACGCCGGCACGCTGGGCGATGTCTTGCACGCGTGCGGCGCGGAAGCCCTCATCGATGAAGATGTCGGTGGCCGCAAGGATCAGTGCAGTTCGGGTTTCGTCACCCGGCGGCAAGCGAAGCGGCGTTGGGTCGGCTGTTTTCATGGTGATTGGAAATGTATTTCCAATTCACTCTAGAAAACTTTTTCCATCCGGTCAAGGCAGGCCATGGGCGCAGTGCCGCGACCCGGCCGGCCGGGTCGAATCGGCACTCCGGGCGGCGGCACTGACCCCGCTCAGGTAATCACCGTGAGCATGTCGGCATACCACGCGCAGTTGAGGCCCAGCGCTTCATCCTCGACGCGGTCGCGCCCGCCCATGTCGAGCCGCGATGAGTGGATGCCGAGCAGTTGCCAGGGCAAGGCCGCCTGTGCCGGCGTCGGGTGGGCGATACGCATCACCACCGGCGCGCCGCTCGCGCCACGATGCGTGCGCGCATCGGTGAGGAAGTAGCCGACGCCCTGGAAGCGCAGGCCGAACGACGATGCGACGACGCCCTGGCGGACGATAGGCAAGTGGTGCAGCGTGTCGTGGAAACCCAGCGGATAGCCGACGATCAGCACCGAGGCGCCCACTTCGATCGGCGCACTCTGCACCAGATGTTGCGGCCCGAAGGCGGCGCGCTGGCAGCCCGGCGGCCAGCAGGCTGGGTCGAGCGGAATGGCGGCCATATCGACCGCGCCGCCGGCGTCGTCGCCGGCGTGCCAGACCGACACGCCATCGCGATACAGCCACAGGCTGATGACATGCACCGCCGCGACGTTGTTGTCGTCGACGTGGACTTCGAATTCGATGCGGTCCGGCCGATGTCCGCTCGCTTCATCCAGCAGCACATGCTGGCTGGTCACCAGGTAGCAGCAACCGTTGCGCTCAAAGAAGAAGCCGGTGGCACCGGTGAGGCGTTGATAGCCGTAGAAGGTGGCTATCGGCGTGGTGCTGAGCAGCAGGGATTCGATCATGGCAGGGCGGCGCGTGTGGCTAGGCCTTGCAGCATGCGCCGATTGGTCGGGCTGTGCCCGTTAACGCAATCGCCGCGACGACCTAGCCGTCCGGCAACACAGGCTGCCTGCGCCAGCGTTCCAGGTTGCGGTCGATGATCTGCTTGATCTCGCCGCGCGCGATCATGTCGTCGAGGACGCGATTCGCCGCCGGCAACAGCGCGCGACACGGGCTGTTCCGCACAAAGCCGATCGCGTTGCTGGTCTCGGCCAGATAGGGCGCCAGCGCGATGATGCGGCCTTCGAGCCCGGTGTGGATCAGCGTCGCACGCCCGGCATGAAGGCCGGTCATGAAGTAATCGATGCGCCCCGCCATCAGCATGCGGAAACCCGTTTCAGGGTCGTTGAGCTCTTCCACGTCGAGGCGTTCCCGGACGAAGCGGTCCGCATCGTCACCAAAGCGGTTGCCGCGCGTGAGCCCGCCCTTGCGGCCGATCAGCGAGTCACGGCCAAGGTAGTTGACCGGATAGTCGACGGTTACGAACACCGCGATCGGGTTGCTCAGAACCGGCTTGGTGAAGTCGAGGAAGGCGCGACGCTCCGGCGTGTCTTTCAGCGTTGTCACCACATCGACGCCACCGTGCTCGGCCGCGCTGAGCACCCGCGGCCAGGGGCCGAGGTATTGCAGTTCCCAGCGCACGCCAAGGCGTGTGAAGAGTCGCGTAGCGATATCGACGCTGGCGCCGGTCAGCGTGCTGCCGTCGTACCAATGCAAGGGCGGGTACTTCGGATCTGCCGAGATCACCACCTTGCGGCAGACCGGCTGCGCCGCGGCCAGATCCGACGACAGCAGGCTCAGCAGCGCGCAGGCAGCAGACAGCGCGACCCGCAAGGATCGTCCGGCGCCCGCTCGGTGCCCGCTGTTATGCCCCATCGCAAACCTCTGAAATGCTGCTCGATAGCGGCCGCGCTGCCGCATGCGCACAGGTCAACGGCGCATGCCGGCAAACACTTGAGCCGGCGGCCGCTCAAGGGAAAAGCGCTGCAATCGCGCGGCGAAACGACGGAATCACCATGCCCGAATGCGTCGTCGGAAACGCCTCGTAGCTGTAAACAAGGTGCTGGTAGTTGCGCGCCACGAACAGATCGCGGAAGGGCTCCACCCATTTCAGGTTGCCATCACCTTCCGATGCGGAATAGATGAAAAGTCGCGCCGGCACCGATTGGGTACGCTGCGCGAGCGCAGCCTCCATGCCGGCAACCACGTCTTCCTGCACCCAGAAGCTGCCGTCCTGCGAAATGTAGTTCGCGAAATAGCGCTTGGCCGGATCTTCCAGCAGCAGCACGAGGCCGGCGAAGAGCCCGCCCATCGAGTGGCCGATCAGCGTGCGCTGCGCGGGGTCGATGCGGTAACGCGCCTCCACCTGCGGAATCACCTGCTGCGTGAGGAAGCGGTAATGCGCGGCTGCGCCCGGCATCTGGTAATCGATCCAGCGCCGGCCCGTGGACTGGCCGTCGCTGTTCCCGATCGACACGACGATCACCTCCTTGTGCTGCTCGTAGATCTCGGTGCTCAGTGGCAGGAACCACCACTCGGCGTCCATGGTGTAGAGCACCGGGTAGGTTCTGCTGCTCGTCGCATAGCCGGGCGGCAGATAAACGTGGATCGGATAGCGGACCTGGGTTTCGGCCGACTGGATCCGCAGGCTGGTGTCGCGCGTCGGCTGTGTCGCGGGGTCAAGCGGCGTCGAGTCGCCGCCACCACATGCGACCAACAGAGAAACAGTGAGAACAAGACAAAGCTGGCGCAGCGCGCGGCGGAAAGCGATCATCGATCGTGACCCGGCAAAGTTGGGGGGAAGGCCGTATCACCTTGCAGGCAAACGGCGCCCCGGCACTGTAGGTTCGAGCGGCGAACTTGTCAGCCTGCATGCTTCGCCCACATGACGCGCGTCAGAACGCCCCCCGCCGCACGCCGATGCCGGGCCTCGCCTGACGGCCCTTGCGCGCCGGCCGGCCGTGCGAACTTGGTATACTTGCGCCTCACCGTGGCACGGTGGGCTCGCCAGCCCGGAGGCCTGATCCGGCGCAAGGCTGCCGGGCAATCCACCGCGAAGAGGCCCTTCCCGCCTTGCCCACGACGCTACCGGCCGCCCGCACAGCCCTGCTCTGCGGGTTTTTCGTTTTGGTGCCGGAGCAAGCCCAGCGAGGAACGCATGATCCATCTGCAAGCGGTCGGCAAGGTTTACCGAGCCGGCAATCGCGACATACACGCCCTGCGCGACGTGAACCTGAGCATCGCCGCGGGCGAGATCTTCGGTATCGTCGGGCACTCGGGCGCCGGCAAGTCGACGCTGATCCGGCTGCTGAACCGGCTCGAATCGCCCAGCAGCGGCCGCATCGAAATCGCCGGCGAAGACGTGACGGCATTGGACGACGCTGGCCTGCGCCGGCTGCGCCAGCGCGTCGGCATGATCTTCCAGCACTTCAACCTGCTCGGCTCGCGCACCGTGGCGCAGAACGTCGCGATGCCGCTGCGCATCGCCGGCGTGCGCGACAAGGCGAAGATTGCCGCGCGCGTGGCTGAACTGCTCGATCTGGTGGGCCTCGCCGACCAGGGCGACAAGTACCCGTCGCAGCTCTCCGGCGGGCAGAAGCAGCGTGTCGGCATTGCACGTGCGCTGGCGAATGAACCCAAGCTATTGCTGTGCGACGAGGCGACCAGCGCGCTCGACCCGCAGACCACGCGCTCGGTGCTGGACCTGCTGCTGCAGATCAACGAGCGCCTGGGCCTCACGATCGCGCTGATCACGCACGAGATGGACGTCGTGCGCGCGATCTGCGACCACGTCGCGGTGCTGGACGGCGGCGTCATCGTCGAACAGGGCCCGGTCACCGAGGTTTTCCTCCATCCGAAACATGCGACGACGCGCCGCTTCGTGCAGGAGGCCGAACATCTCGATGCCGATGAAGAGCATGACGATTTCGCCCATGTCGGCGGCCGCATCGTGCGGCTGAGCTTCGTCGGCGAACAGGTCTACGCACCCTTGCTCGCGAGTGTCGCGCGCGAACACGGCGTGGACTTCTCGATCCTGTTCGGCCGCGTCGAACGCATCAAGCGCACGCCCTGCGGCCAGCTGACCCTCGCGCTCGACGGCGCCACCGGCTCGGTGGACGCTGCGCTTCAGCAACTCGCCGCGCGTGGCGTGCATGTGGAAACACTGCGCGACGCCGCGCCCGCCACCGAAGGAGGCCGCTGATGCAAACGCTGCTCGAAATCATCCAGGCAATGGACTGGGCCGAGATCGGTACCGCCTCGCTCGACACGCTGATCATGCTGGGTGCCTCGCTCTTGTTCACCGCGCTCGCCGGCCTGCCGCTGGGCGTGCTGCTGTTCCTCACCGGCCCGCGTCAGCTGCTGCGCCAGCCGGCGGTGTACGGCGCGCTGTCCTTCGCGGTGAATGTGCTGCGCTCGCTGCCCTTCATCATCCTGCTGATCCTGATGATCCCGATCACCGTGAAGATCACCGGCACCTCGCTGGGTGTGGCCGGCGCGATACCACCGCTCGTCGTGGCGACCACGCCTTTCTTCGCACGCCTGGTCGAAACCGCACTGCGCGAGGTCGACCGCGGCATCGTCGAAGCCATGCTGGCGGCCGGCGCGAGCACGCGGCAAGTGGTGGTGTGGGCGCTGCTGCCCGAGGCGCTGCCCGGCATCATCGCCGCGATGACAGTCACCGCGATCACGCTGGTCGCCTACACCGCGATGTCGGGCGTCATCGGCGGCGGCGGCCTTGGCGACCTCGCGGTGCGCTTCGGCTACCAGCGCTTCCGCACCGATGTGATGGTGGTGACGGTGCTGCTGTTGCTGATCCTGGTGCAGCTGCTGCAGATGGCCGGCGATCGGCTGGTGCACCACTTCAGCCGCAAGTGAGCGGATATCGCATTGGCCTAATCACAATTCCTGATTTCCTCATTCCAAGCTGACCATTGACCCTGCCTGCCACGGCAAGGATCATCTGGACACCGGCCCGGCACTGCCCGGGCCTTCTTATTCCGTCAGATTTGCAGGAACGCGCAATGAAAAAATCCCTCTCTGCCCTCGCCGCCGGCCTGCTCGCCGCGCTGGCCCTGAACGCCTCTGCCGCCGACAAGCTGACCGTTGCCGCGACACCGGTACCTCATGCCGAAATCCTCCAGTTCATCAAGCCGGAACTGGCCAAGCAGGGCGTCGATCTCGACATCAAGGTCTTCACCGACTATGTGCAGCCGAACGTGCAGGTCGAAGAGAAGCGCCTCGACGCCAACTTCTTCCAGCACCAGCCCTACCTGAACAGCTTCAACAAGGAAAAGGGCACCCACCTCGTTTCGATTGCCGCGGTGCATGTCGAGCCCTTCGGCGTGTACAGCCGCAAAGTGAAGTCGCTGCAGGAAGTGAAGGAAGGCGCCACCGTCGCGATTCCGAACGACCCGACCAACGCCGGCCGCGCGCTGCTGCTGTTCGAAAAGGCCGGCCTGATCAAACTGAAGGATCCGAAGAACCTGCAGGCCACCGCTAAAGACATCGCCAGCAACCCGAAGAAGCTCAAGTTCCGCCAGCTCGAAGCGGCGACGCTGCCCCGTGTGATCGACCAGGTGGACCTCGCCGCGATTAACACCAACTACGCGCTGGAAGCCGGCCTCGTGCCGACCCGCGACGCGCTCGCGATCGAAGGCGGCGAATCGGCCTACGCCAACATCCTCGTCGTGCGCGCTGGCAACGAGAACAACCCCGCCCTGAAGAAACTCGTCGCCGCACTGCGTACACCGGCGGTGAAGAAATTCATCGAAGAGAAGTACAAGGGCGCGGTGGTGCCGGCGTTCTGATCGCCCGCCCGCAGCACCCTGAAGAACGGCCGCGCAAGCGGCCGTTTTGCTTCGCGGCGACAACACTACGTCGCCAACATCAGCCCGCCGCTCTAGACTCGGGCATCCTGACTACCGCGCGCCACCGCCAGACATGGGCACACTCGTCACGCCGCCGATCCTGCTCGATATCCCTGACCAGTTCGAGACCGAACGCCTGTTGGTCCGCGCGCCACGGCCGGGTGACGGATCGGCGGTCTACGACGCGGTACTCGAATCCCTCGCCGAACTTCGCGCCTGGCCAGCATCCCTTCCGTGGGCGCTCCGTGAGCCCTCGGCCGACGAATCCGAGGCGTATTGCCGCCGCGGCCACGCCGACTTTCTGCTGCGCACGGATATGCCGATGCTGATCTTCCTGTGGGACGACGACACCCTTGTGGGCGCCACGGGCCTTCATCGCCTCGACTGGCAAGTCCCGAGTTGCGAGATCGGCTACTGGGGGCGCAGCGGCTATGCGAACCGCGGGCTCATCACCGAAGCGATCCGGGGCATCGCCCGCTTCGCACGGGCACAGCTCGGCACGCGCCGGATCGAGGCGCGGCCCGACGCCGAGAACCTGCCCAGCCGTGCAGTCGTCGAGCGCGCTGGTTTCGCGCTGGAAGGCATCCTGCGCAACGAACGCAAACAGCCGGACGGCAGGCTTCGCGATACCTGCATCTATGCGCTGACTACCTGACAGGCGACCGTTCCTGACATGACGCCCACCCGCCTCAAGTACCCCCGACCTCTTCGCAGCGGCGATACGATCGCGATCACCGCACCCTCGTCCGGCGTACCGCCGATGTGGCACCCGCGGCTTGATCTGGCGATCGCCCACCTTGAGGCGTCCGGCTTCAAGGTCGTTGAAGGGCGCTGCTTGCGTGCCCAGTTCAAGGACGCCAGCGCGCCGGCTGAAGAACGCGCTGCCGAATGGATGCGCTTCATGCATGACCCGTCGATCGCTGCGGTGATGCCACCCTGGGGTGGCGAACGCGCCAGCGATCTCCTGCCCCTGCTCGACTTCGAGGCATTGCGAGATGCCGGACCGAAGTGGCACCTCGGCTTCTCGGACCTGTCGACCCTGCATCTGCCACTGACGCTGATCAGTGGTTGGGCGACCGCGCACGGGGCCAACCTGATGCAGCGCGTGCCAACCCAGGCCGACGCACTGACCAACGCCACCCTTGCCGTTCTGACCACGCCGCATGGTTCGTCGGTTAGGCAGAACGCTTCGGCGCGCTTCGAAACGCACGGGCCCGATATCGGCCAACACCCGGACGCGCCCTGCGCACTGACCGAGCCAACGCGCTGGAAGCAATTGAACGGCAGCACCGCCGCGCTCGGTTTCCGCGGTCGCCTGATCGGCGGCTGCCTCGACACCATCGCATGGCTCGCCGGTGGCCGATTCGGCGACGTGCCCGGCTTCGTCCGGCGCCATCGAAACGAGGGCACGATCCTGTATCTCGAAAACGCCGAGATTCACCCGCCGGGCTTGCTGCGCGCCCTGCTCGCCTTGCGGCGCCTCGGTTGGTTTGATGAACTCGCGGGCGTGTTGATTGGCCGCAGCGCAGGCCCTAGCCCGTCGGCGCCCGATCGCCTGACCTACACGGACGCGCTCACGGCCGCGCTCGCGGATTTGCGCTGCCCTGTGCTCTTCGATGTCGACATCGGCCACTTGCCGCCCCAGCTCACCCTGATCAACGGTGCGTTCGCCGAGGTCAGCTTCGCCGACGGCAGTGGTTCGATCGTCCAGCACTTCGTTTAGCGCGTCTGCTGAGACCGCACGACCAAGGCGCAGCCTGTCGGGCTAACTTACACCTGCCTTCGGCAACCCCGCATGCAACGGCGGTCCGGGCCTCGCATTCGACCGTGGCTCGACCGCTTGAAACGGCCGGAATGCCGCGCCAGCACTCGATTTGATTGTCCAACGGCCGATCAATTACTCCGGCAGCGGCGGCCCGCTCGGCGACCATGCAGCGCATTGGCACTGTTTCTGCTTGTGCAGTGCAGCGTCGCCGCTGGCCACAAACCCCGGCGACACCCAGTCTGAATCCGGCATGCGCGACAAACCCTGTCCGCCTGCCCCTCCCGGGAGTCATGAATGCGCTTGAAGCCGATCGTCCTTTCCGTAGCCTTGTCCGTGGCCGCTCTTGCGGCGGGCAATGCGTACGCCTTTGCCGCCGCAGGCAAACCCTCTGCACTGCCTGCTTCGCTGGCGCTTGATCTGGCGCCGACGGTGATCACCGATACGGCGACGGACCTGAAAGTCCAGTGGACCTGGGATCAGCTCAACGCGACCTCGACGCTGAATCTGTTTTCCACGCCGAAGCTGGTGAACTGGAACGTCAGCCTCGCCTCCTACACCAAGTCGGTATCGCTGCCGGATCTGGGCTCGTTTTCGATGCTCGCCGCCACACTGGATGCGCAGCATGTGACCGCCCCGCACAGCAGCGACGCGGCAACCGGCGATGCCTTCCATTACGTCTGGGTGCAGAACAACGTGCCGAACTTCAGCAGCAGCACCACATCGCTGCTCGCGCATGCCGGCGCGCATTCCGACACCTACACCTTTGACGCCATTCGCAGCGGTGGCGACGTGCAGTTCACGCTGACTGCGGTGCACGCGGTGCCGGAACCTGAGACCTACGCGATGTTGCTGGCCGGCCTGGGCTTGGTCGGGGCAGCCGCGCGCCGCCGCCGCATGCGTTGAACGACGGCGCAAGGAGGCAGAAGAGCACCGGCTTGCCGGTGCTCTTTTTGTTGGTGGGTACCGTAAGCGTTGCGCCAAGAGCCAGCTTCGCGCCAAACGCCGTTGCAGTGCGGCGCTTCAGCGCGCGGCGTCGATCACGCCGCGAATCCACGCCGCGTAGGGCGCGATCAGCATGCCACCGCCGCCGGAACCGAAACGCGGCGGCGGCACCGAGATCTTGGGTGGCTTGGCCGGCAGCTGGATCTGGAAGGTATTGATGCCGACCAGCGCCCAGTGCTCGGCGTCGCGCACGAAGGCGGGGCTGCCGGAATCCCCGCTGGCGACAGTGGCCTCGCGACGGTTGCCGAGGCTGGGGCCACCGAGCAGGCTCATCGCCGGGTCGGGGCCGTCGAAATCCCATACATAGGCCGCCGGGCCCTGGCCAGGGCGGGCGACCCAGTCGTCCAGCGCGTTCTCGCCGACGCGTTTGGTATCGGCACGGGCGCCGACCGTCGTGCCGTCGCGCGGGTTGCCACCGCTGCCGTAGCCGACCAGCGTCAGCACGATGCCACGCGCCGGCGGGCGATCGAACAGCGGATAGCGCGGCACGTTCGCCGGCAGCGGCTCGCGCAGGCGTAGCAGAGCGAGGTCATCGAGGTTGATGCGGTCGGACTTGTAGCCGGCGAAGCCCGGATGCGGCACGACTTCGAGCACGCCCTCGGTGAGCGGGCCGCAGGGCACGCGCACCCGCACGTCGCCGGGGCTCAAGCGCCGCCCCGCCGCGACATGGCCGGCGGTGAGCACCCAGCGGTCGCCGACCACGACGCCAGAGAACACGCCGTTGCCGATCAGCACGCTGACAACGCCGGCCCAGGGCGAATCGCAGCCATCCGGATCGACGCGGCGTTCGGGCGAATCCGGCTCGTCGCCGTCGGGCAGACCGCCGAGGATCGCCAACGCCGGTGCCGACAGCACGAGCAGCAGCGCGGCCGCCATGCCGCGCAGCGCCGTCACGCGAGGCCCCGCACGATGAACAGCCACACCCACGCCAGCGCCGCAACGACGGCAAGAAAGGGCAGCGACCAGAGGTGAAAGCCGAGCCATGCGCGGCGGTCGCCGAGCAGGCGCAGCGCGATCAGGTTGGCCAGCGAGCCGATCAGCAAGCCGAAGCCACCCACATTCACCGCCCACGCAATCACCTGCCATTGCGCAGAATGCTCGGCAAGCAGGATCGCTGCCGGCACATTGCTGATCAGCTGCGAGACCAGCACGCCCGCGGCGTAGAGCCGCTGCGGATCGTGCAGACCGATCGCAGCCACCGCGTCGCGCACCGCGGGCAGTTCGGCGACCAGGCGCAAATCGATGAACATCAGCATGAACACGACGATCAAGGCCCAGTCGACTTCGCGCACCACGGCGCGGAAGGCGAACAGGAACACCGCGCCGACCAGCGCGAGGCCCAGCCAGGGCTGGTGTGCGTCGAGCAGCAGCAGAAACGCCGGATACAGCGCGAGGCTCACCCACAAAAGCCGGCGTGCCAGCGGCGGCGGGGCGATGTCCTCATGCGTGTCGATGCGGCGGGCCGGGAAGGCGAAGCAGGTGAGCAGCAGCAGCGCGCCGAGCAGGATCGCGGCCAGCGGGGCCATCGCGGCGACGAAGCTGCCGAAGGAAACGCCGGAGCGATGCCACAGGAAAAGGTTTTGCGGATTGCCCATCGGCGTCAGCACCGAGCCGGCATTCACCGCGAGCGCCTCGAAGATCACCAGCCGCGCGGTCGGCAACTGCGCCATGCCGTGCAGGCCCAGCGTCAGCGGTACCACGATGAAGAGCGCGATGTCGTTGGTCAGCACCGTCGCCAGGGCCGCCGACACGCCGACCAGCAGCAGCGCGAGATGGCGCTCGGTGTGCATGCGGGTCACCACATGGAAGGCTGCATGCTGCAGGAAGCCGCTCTCCTCCAGCCCGGTAGTGAGCAACAGCAGGCCGGCGAGCGCGGCGATCGTGGGCCAATCCACCAGCTGCGGGTAGCCGGTGACGGCCGCCGGGTGCAGCAAGCTGAAACCGACACACAGCAGCAGCAGAATCAGCAGCAGTTCGTCCTGGCGCAGGCGGGCGGCAATACGGGCGGGAATCAGGAGCAGGCGGTGCATGGGGCAATCTAAGGTGTGCGTGGCTGGATTCTACGTGTCGCCTCAGTGACCCGGGCGCGGTTGCGGAACCAGCAAAGCTTGATCCGGACGATGCACGCGCAGGCCGCCGCGTCGGCGATAATCGGCGGCGGTGCGGCAATCGCCGCGAAAGACTTGGGGAAAGCACCTTGAAAATCCTGGGAGTGGATGTCGGCGGATCCGGCATCAAGGGCGCCATCGTCGACACCGATACCGGCGAACTGCTGACCGAGCGAATCCGTATCCAGACGCCGCAGCCGGCCACGCCGGAAGCCGTGGGGCTGACGCTGCGCGAGCTGGTGCAACAACATGGCTGGAGCGGCCCGGTCGGCATCGGCTTCCCAGCCGCGATCCAGCATGGCATCGCGCGCACCGCGGCGAACATCGACAGCGCCTTCATAGGCCTCTCGGTCGCTGACTACTTCTCCGAACAGGCCGGCTGCCCCTGCTTCGTCGCCAACGATGCAGACGTGGCCGGCATGGCCGAGATGCGCTTTGGCGCCGGCAAGGACCACCGCGGCGTGGTGCTGATCGTGACGATCGGCACCGGGCTGGGCACCGCCTTCTTTAGCAACGGCCAGCTGCTGCCGAACACCGAGCTGGGCCATATCCAACTGAAGAACGGCATGGAGGCCGAGCATTACGCATCGGAAGCGGTGCGCGATGCCGAGGGCCTGAAGTGGAAGCAGTGGGGCGAGCGCTTCAACCGCTACCTGACAACGATGGAAGCGCTGTTCTGGCCGGATCTGGTGATTCTCGGCGGTGGCGCGAGTGCAAAGCTGGAGAAGTACGCCGCCCAGATCACGGTGCGCGCGCCGGTGGTGGCGGCGAGCTTCCTCAACCAGGCGGGCATCGTTGGCGCGGCACTGTATGCCGAATCCCAACTGCCGCGCTGAGCGACGCAAGGCAACGCGATGAACAAACCCAAACCCTTCTCGATGATCCGCGAGTTCCACCTCGCGGACTGGTTCACGCTCGGCAACGCCTGCAGCGGTGTCGGCGCACTGTTCGCGGTGATGAGCTACCTGCAGCTGCAGGATGTGAAGCACTTCTACTTTGCCTGCGCACTGATCCCGCTCGCGCTGGTGTTCGACGTGCTCGACGGCCGCATCGCGCGCTGGCGGCAGAAAAGCTCGGCGATGGGGCGCGAGCTCGATTCGCTGGCCGACGTGATCTCTTTCGGCGTCGCGCCGGCAGCGATCGCCTACGCGGCAGGGATGCAGGGTCTGTACGACCGCATCATCCTGGTCTTCTTCGTCGCCTGCGGCGTATCGCGCCTGGCCCGCTACAACGTCACCGCCGAGGAGCTGGCCGACGATTCCGGCAAGGTGAAGTACTTCGAAGGCACGCCGATCCCGACCTCGTTCGCGCTGGTGGCGGCGCTGGCAATCGCCGCCGCCAACGACGCGCTGGGCGACGCGATGTGGGGCGGCATGGTGAAGATCGCGGGCTTCCAGCTGCATCCGCTGGTGCTGATGTTCGCGATTTCGGGCTCGCTGATGATCAGCCGCATCCGTATCCCGAAGCTGTAAGGCGCCGGTGTTCGCGCTGAAGACGTTCGGGCTCTTCATCGCCACGGCGGTGGCCGAGATCCTGGGCTGCTACCTGCCCTATCTCTGGCTGCGCGAAGCACGCAGTGCCTGGCTGCTGTTGCCGGCGGCGGCAAGCCTGGCGCTGTTCGCCTGGCTACTGAGCCTGCACCCGGCCGCGGCGGGGCGGGTCTATGCCGCATACGGCGGCGTCTATATCGCGGTCGCAATCCTGTGGCTGTGGGCGGTCGATGGTATCCGCCCGACGGCCTGGGACCTGATCGGCGCTGCCGTCGCGCTGGGCGGCATGGCGATCATATTCTTCGCGCCGCGCGGCGCCTGAGGCAGGGCTATTTGGTGATCGGCGCGTTGCGCCCGGAATATTGGTCGCTCATGCGCTGCGCCGCTTCGGCGAAGTTGCCGCGCGCCTTCTCGCTGCAGTAGCGATTGACGAAGGTTTCCACCGTTCCGTTGGAGACTTCCGACACCTGCTGGCTCTGCCGCGCGTAGTTGTGGCCGCTGAGAAAGCCGCGCACCCAGGCGATCTGCTGTGCCCGCGTATCAGCGTCGCCCTTGCTGGCAGTCCACGCGGCGCAGCTCATGTCGTCGAAACCCAGAATCTTCAGCGGCGCAGCGTCGGCCGAGAAGGTCATGCAGGCGAACAGCAGGGCAGGCATCAGACAAAGGCAGCGCGGCATCGAAGCTTCCCGGAGAAATGGGCGGCGGCCCGCAGAGGCCGCCTCGTGGCGCCGGATTATCCGCCAAAGCCCGGCGCCCGCGTTGGCGTTGCTCAATGGATGAAGCCGCCGCGCCCGATCATGGTCAGGTCGACATAGCGTGAGCCCTTGTGGTCGGTCGGCGAGAACTGCACCGCGAAGCCGCCGACGTCGAGCTTGCCGGCGCTGGCAAGCGCCTGCACCAGGCCATCGCGCGTCAGGTTCTTGCCGGCCCGCTTGAGGCCCTCGACCAACACCTTCGCGTCGATGTAGCCCTCCAGCGTGGCGAACGAAACGGCGTCCGCCGGCATGGCCTTGGCGTGTTCGCGCACCACCGGCAGCACATCGCCCCACGGGAAGGGCACGACCTGCGACACCGCCACGCCGCGGCCGTCCGGGCCGAGCTCGTTCGCGAGCGCCTTGCCGCCAACGAAGGACACCGCCCAGAACTGCGTGAAGGACTGCGGATCGCGGCGGCGCAGTTCGCGCACGAAAGCGGCATTGGATTTGTAGGCGCTCATCATGATCACGCCGTCGGCCTTGGCCTTGTTGATCGCATCCACCGCCGCAGCCACGTCGGTCGAATTGCGCTCGACCGGCGCCTTGGCGACCAGCGCGACGTTGAGCCGCTTGAGTTCGTGCTCCACATCGGCGAGGCCGGATTTGCCGAAGGCATCGTTCTGGTACAGCACCGCCAGGCGGCGGCCGGCCGGATTCGCGATCGACTTGATGATCGCCTGCGCTTCGTCCGAATAGCTGGCGCGAATGTGGAAGATCAGCCCGCTGTCCGGACCACGCAGCGATTCGGCACCCGAGTAGGGGCCGACCAACGGCACCTTCGCTTCATTCATCACCGGCAGCACCGCCAGGCCGGTTGCCGTGCCGACGTTGCCCAGCAGCGCGAAGACCTTGTCCTTCTCGATCAGTTGCTTCGCGTTGGCCGCGGCGCGTTCGGGGTCGTAACCGTCATCGAGTGACAGCAGCCGCAACTGCCGCCCGTGTACGCCGCGTCTTGCATTGATTTCCTTGAAATAGGCTTCGATGCAAAGACGCACGTCGTGGCCAAGATCGGCTGCGGGGCCGGTTTGTGCGGCGGTCTGGCCGATCAGGATTTCCTTGTCGGTGATGCCGGGGGCTTCGGCCGCGTGGGTGGTTCCGGTAACGAGCGCGAAGCTCATCGTAGTGGCGAACAGCATGCATCGAACGGGGGGCAGCATGGGGGGCTCCTCGCAGGGTGGGTGCGGCGCGAACGCAACACAGAAGGTGTGAAAGTCGCCACCGTACCGATCACGAGAACGCGTTCCCTTGAGCCAGCGCAGGTCGTCGATGCAGATGTCATTTGTTTAGCAATCAGACTAATCTGCGGCGTTGCCGCGCGGCAAGACAGCCCCTCCGTCGACGGCGCACGAGCGCGATAGAATCCGGGCTTCTCGAGGCGCCCGCGTGCATCGTCACTTCGTCATCCCTCGCCCTGCCCTGCAGCCTTACGTGGACCGCCTTTGGGGCTGTGAGAGCGCCGCTGCACCCACGATGCCGCTGCTGCTGCCCGGCACCGGCGCGGAACTGCTGTTCCACTACCGCACACCGATGGCGATCGCCGGCACACGCGGGTTGAGCAACCTCGGTGCTGCCTACCTGCTGTGCGCCCGGCGCGCACCGCACCGGCCGGTGGCGCAAGGTAGCGTCGGTTTCATCTCGGTACGCCTGCGCTCCGGCGCGCTGCGGCACTTCTGCCCGCTACCGGCTTTGGCGCTGGGCGACGATGCGATCCCGGTCGCCGATATCTGGGGCGCCGAGGGCACAGCCATCGCCGAGCGCGTCGCACTGGCGGCCGATAACGACACCCGCATCGCGCTGCTGCAAGACTGGCTGCTGGCCTGCCTTGCGCGCCACGGCAAACGGCAGCCGACAATCGAGCTGGCGGTGCGTGCGCTGTACTACCGCCACCGCGAGGTGCGCATCGATGCGCTGGCCGGCCAGCTGGGCCTGAGCCGGCGCCACTTCGAACGCGTATTCCGCGAACAGATCGGGCTGACACCCAAGGCCTTCCAGCGCACCGCACGCTTTCATCTGACGGTGCGCGACCTGCTGCTCGGCGGCGATGGCGACTACCTCGCCGCCGCGCTGGATCACGGCTACTACGACCAGGCGCACTTCATCCACGATTTCCAGAGCTTCGTTGGCCACGCGCCAGCGCGCTTCCTGCAGACGGCAACGCCGACGGCGCATTTTTACAATCCGCCGATCTTCACGCCCGATAAGGTGCCTCTGCCGCGTTGAAGCGGAGCACCCCTGCTCCGGCGCTGGCCAAGGAGCACCGCATGACCGTCGTCACCGCCCTGTTTGAAGCCCGCCCCGGCCGCGAAGCCGAACTCGAAGCCACGCTGCGCGAACTCGTCAGCCAGGTCGCACAGGAAACCGGCGCGATCGAATACACGCTGCACCGCAGCCCGACGTCGCCCGGCCGTTTCTACTTCTACGAACGCTATGCGGATCAGGCTGCCGTCGACACGCACATGGGCACGCCCTACCTGAAGCGGGTACTCGAAGTCGTGCCGGATCTGTGCGCGGCAGCCCCCGAAGTCGCTTTCTTCGAACCGCTGGTGTCAATCAAGGATCTGAGGGCCTGAGGCGATGTTCCTGATTCTGCTCGACTACGTCGCCCCGCCGGCTGAGATCGACCGCCACGTCGAGGCGCATCGGCGCCACCTGGCGGAACACTACGCGGCGGGGAAGCTGTTGCTGTCCGGCCCGCAGGTGCCGCGGGAAGGCGGCGTCATCATTGCCTGCGTGCGCACCCGCGAGGAGGTCGAAGCAATGATGCGGCGCGACCCCTTCGTCGTGGCCGACGTGGTGCGCTACCGGGTGATCGAGTTCGTCGCGCGCGCCGCACACCCGGCACTCGGCAGCTTCATCGAGGCGCCGACGGCCTGACCGGCAAGCTTGATCTGGGCAGCCCTGGCCAGCCAGCGCGGCGCTATGCTGGCCTCTTGTGCCCCCGGAGGACCCGACATGCCCGCGCTGTTGAACTTCCCGATCGCTGGTGCCCGCGTCGGCGTGCGCGCCGTGGCAGCGAATATCGTGTGCGTCAGCATCGCGCCAGACGGCCACGCGCTCGCCGAGTCGCTGTTCGTGCTGCCACAGGCCGATGCCCCGGAAGCTGAGCTGCACACCGCCCCGCCGCATGTCACCCGCGTCGGAGACGGCCTGCAATTCGCCGACGCAGACGGAACGGTGTTCCTGACCCATTCAGCGAGCAGCTGGTCGCCCGCCGAGGAAGCCCTGCGGGTGGCGCAGCAGTTTCGCGCCGACCCGGCGCACGCGCTCTACGGCCTCGGTCAGTACCCCGGCGGCGCATGGGACTGGCGCGATCGCGAAGTGCTGCTGGCGCAGTCCAACCAGGGCATCGCGGTGCCGTTTCTCGTCTCCACCGCCGGCTACGGCATCCTGTGGGATTCGATGGCGCTGACACGCTTCGCGAGCGCGGGCGACAGCTTCCGCTTCGAGAGTGACTGCGCCGACGGCATCCGCTACTACGTGGTGTGGGGGCCGGATTTCGACCGCATCGTCGCCGGCTTCCGCCTGCTCACCGGCGCGGCGCCGCTGTTCCCGCGCTGGGCCTACGGCTTCTGGCAGTCGAAGGAACGCTATGTTGACCGCGCCGAGCTGCTGGACACCGCGCGCCGCTTCCGCGAACTCGGTTTTCCGATCGACGCGCTGATCCAGGACTGGAAGTACTGGGGCGACAAGCCGTGGAGCTGCATGGAGTGGGACGACAAGGTCTTCCCCGACCCCGAGGGCATGATCCGCGAGCTGCACGCGCAGCACCACCTGCGCCTGATGACCACGCTATGGCCAGTGGTCGGCGAAGGCTGCGCGCTGTTCGAGGAACTGAAGGCCGCCGGCCAGCTCTTCGAGTATCCGCACTGGGCCAGGGGCCACATCTACGACGCCTACAGCGAACAGGGCCGCGCGATCTACTGGAAGCATGTGAAGCGCGGGCTGATCGACAAAGGTGTCGACGCCTTGTGGATGGACGGCACCGAGCCGGAATTCGTCTCCACCCACGACCCGATGGACGGCGTGCGCGCCTGCACCGCGCAGCGTGACACGGCGCTCGGCAGCTGGCGCCGTGTGCTCAACGGCTACTCGATGTTCACCGCGCGCGGCGTCTATGAAGGCCAGCGCGAGATGAACAACGGCAAGCGGGTGTTCACGCTGTCGCGCTCCGGCTTCGCGGGCCAGCAACGCTACGCGGCGGCGAGCTGGTCTGGCGACATCGCGGCGACGTGGAAGGTGCTGCGCGAACAGGTCGCCGCGGGGCTCAACTTCGCCGCGGCCGGCATGCCGTACTGGACCACCGACATCGGCGGCTTCTTCACCACCGGGCTCGGTGCGCGCTTCCCCGACGGCAATCGCGACCCGGCCTACCGCGAGCTCTACGTGCGCTGGTTCCAGTACGGCGCCTTCTGCCCGCTGTTCCGCTCGCACGGCACCAACACTGCGCGCGAGCCCTGGCACTTCGGCGAACCCGGCAGCTGGGCCTACGACGCCTTGCTCGCCGCCGCGCAACTACGTTACAGGTTGCTGCCGTATATCTATTCGCTGGCGTGGGACGTCACCTCGCAAGGGGGTACGCCGATGCGCCCGCTGGCGATGGACTTCCGCGACGACCCGGCCACCTACGGCATCGCCGACCAGTTCATGTTCGGCCCCGCGATCATGGTCTGCCCGGTGCTGGAACCGATGTTCCACGAACCGCGCCGCGAAGCGGAGATCGTCGCGAGCGAATTCCTGCGCACGCCCGAGGGTGCGCCCGGGCTGACCTGGCGCGGTTATGCCGACGAGGCCGCCGACACCGCGGTGTTCAGCAAGACTGAGACCGAACTCAACGGCAGCTGGGCCGGCGGCCCGCCACCCGGGCTGCCCTTCGCCGGCTACCGCCTGCGCTGGGATGCCGAACTCACGGTGCCCGACAGCGGCGACTACGAGTTCCTGCTCTACGGCAACGACGGCCGCCGCATGTGGTTTGACGACGCATGCGTGATCGACGCCTGGCAGGCGCAGGGCATGCAGACCACCACGCTGCGCCGCACGCTCACCGCCGGCGCAAAGATTCGGCTGCGCGTCGAACACCAGCACCGCCACGGCGCCGCGCAGATGAGCCTGTCCTGGCGCCGGCCGGGCCACGCACCGAAATCCGAGCTGGTGCCGGCCGAACGCCGCGTCTACCTGCCGGCCGGCTGCGACTGGTACGACTTCCACAGCGGCGAACGCCACGCCGGCGGGCAAACGCTGACGGTCGCGACGCCGATCGCCCGCATTCCGCTCTATGTCCGTGCCGGCAGCATCCTGCCGCTGGGGCCGATCGTAACCCGCAGCGAGGAACAACTCGGCGCGCCGGTCGAGCTCGTGGTCTATCCCGGCGCCGATGCGGACTTCACGCTGTATGAAGACGCCGGCGACGGCTACCACTATGAGCGCGGTGAATTCGCCACCACCGAACTCAAGTGGGACGGTGTCAAAGGCGAACTGATGATCGGCCCACGCACTGGCAGCTACCCCGATGCGTCGGAGGTACGGCGTTTCAAGGTTCGGCTGGAGGGAAGCAGCAATGAAGCGACGCTCGGCATGCGCGGGGCGGATGCGTCGGTAACGATTCTTGGTCGGAACGTCGAATAGGGCCACGACGCCCCTGCAGGTCATCGTTCATAGTTTGATGGCCTTGGATACGACGAAGCGCTCGCGAGCTTCCGTCGCGGCATTGATTCGGCATCAAGAAAAGGAACGACGATGAACAACGACATGACGAAGGGTCTCGGAATCCTCGGGCTGCTGCTCGCCTTGGGGATGTCGATTGCGGCATTGATCTTCGGCTGGCAGGCGCGTGATTTAGGGGCGGGGCGGCAGAGCAT
Source organism: Niveibacterium sp. (assembly GCF_041909475.1). Lineage (NCBI taxonomy): Bacteria > Pseudomonadati > Pseudomonadota > Betaproteobacteria > Rhodocyclales > Rhodocyclaceae > Niveibacterium > Niveibacterium sp. The sequence continues at coordinate 31,856 of NZ_JAYRDJ010000018.1, forward strand.
CGTCGTCAAGGGCCTCGCAGAGAAGCCGGTGAAGGCCGATCTGGCTGAGTGGACCGTCGCCGTCAGCACCCGCGGCGACACCTTCGCCGCTGCGCTGAAGAACTTGCGCGCGGAGCGTCCGGCGCTGGATCGTTTCCTCGCGGAGCAGAGTATCCCGACGAGCGCAATCCGCGTCGGTGGCGAGCGCGTTGAGCCGGCGTTTGTTGAAGAAGAGCGCGCCAACGGATCTACCCGACAAGTCCAGAAGGGCTTTCAGGCAACGCAATCGCTGGTGGTGAGCACCCGCGATCTAGCCCGTATCGAAGCCGCCAGCCGCGAAATCCTCAAGCTCAAGGCAGACGGCCGACCGGTGTTCGACGAGGCGCCGGTCTACCTGCTGACGACGCTCGAAGACGTGAAGATGTCGCTGATCAGCAGTGCCACCGACAACGCCCAGAAACGCGCGCAGGAGTTCGCCCGCAGCGGCGGCGTCAAGGTCGGCGCAATGCGCTCCGCCTCGCAGGGCGCCTTCTACATCCTGCCCCCCAGTGCCACATCCGAGAACGCCGACTACGGCGGCACTTACGACAAGACCACCATCGACAAGATCGCACGCGTGGTGGTGACGATCGAATACCGGATTGACCGTTAAGCAGGTTGGCCATTGGCGTACGAGGGCAGAGCAATGCGACAGCGTCGTGACTCTCTCGACAGAAAGCAGGAAACCGCGGTTTCGCGATCGTCCCCGCACACGAGGATCAAGCGTTTTGCACGCTTACTCCATCGCTTGCTGCGTCAGTGCCGCACGCTGACTTGCCTCGCGTTGCTCACGGGATTCTGGACCGCCAGTGCCAGTGCGGATCCAGGCACCCTGCCGACCTGTTCTGCCATTGATACCCCCGATTACCTCGCATGTCTGACGCCCGCCGCGGCGGCACTCAAGACAACGCATTTCGACAGTGGCGGGCGAGTCTTCCGCCGTGGCGACACGCTCGATTTCCGCTGGCGGGGCGCAGCGTCCGCAGTGCGCGTGGAGGGCGCTTACGGCAACTACGGCGTCGCGCTGCAGCGGCTCACGGCGAACGAGTGGGCCGCGAGCGTGCGGGTCCCGAACCTCGCCGCGCTCGCCGAGCGCTTCAGCTTCGTCGCCACGGGCGCCGAGGGCGAGGACGTCCGCGAAACAATGCACTTCAACGGGCCCGCGGCACGCCCGCGCGCAGCCGAAAGACGGGCGGTCGAGATGCTCACGCTGCCGAGCCGTCATCTTCCGCAAGGCCGCCAGGTCAGGGTCTGGCTGCCGCCGGGACACTCGGCGAGCCAGCGTTACCCAGTGATCTATATCGCCGACGGTGCGGCGGAATTCGGCGACGAGTTGCTTGCCGCGATGCAGGCGGGCCGCTTGCCTGCAATGGTGGTCGTCGGGATCGAAGCGGACCAGGCGGCGCGCTTTGCCGAGTACGTGGACTTCCCGAAGCGCGAGGGCGTGCCGAGCGACCCGGCACGCTTTGCAGCGCACGAACGCTTCATCATCGAAGAGCTCATGCCGTGGGCCGAATCGACGCTAGGCGCGAGTAAGGAGCCCGGCTCACGCACCGTCGCCGGCTCATCCAACGGGGCGGACTGGGCTGCCGCGATGGCCTTGCAGCACCCGGATCTGTTCGGGCGCGCCATCGTGATGTCGCCGATCATGGTGGCGCAGTATGCGATTCCGGATGCGCCGGGCGCGCGCTTCGAGCTCAGCGCGGGCGCGCTCGAACCCCCGTTCGCATTGGCTACGGCCTGTTTCGCACAGCGCCTGAACGCCAAGGGCGGCAGCGTGAAACTGCGCTGGTGGCCACACACACATGCACCTGAGCAATGGCACGCGGCCTTTCTGGCTGCGCTGCTCGACGAGCCATCCGCGACGCTGCCCGATGCACATGCCTGCGACGTGTTCCTGGCAGACCCGCTGTAATGCCGCGGGCAGGCTCATCCCGGCGCATGACATCCAGCAGCGGCGCCGATAGCATTCGTCGCATTCGCCCGCGCCCGCCCGGAGCGGCGTCTCGCTGAGGAACACCGCCATGCCGCGACCGTTGATCCGCCTCGCCCAGCTCTACGCAATCGGCTTGATCGCCCTCACCGCGATCGGATGCGTGAACGCGCACGCCGATGGCCCCTTGCGTGAGTTTCTGAAGCTGCGACGAAGCCAGTCGGCGCCCGCGGGTGGCACGGCGGAGTACAGCGTCGAGGTCGGCGGCGTGGTGCGGCGCTATCTGGTGCATGTTCCGGCCAGCTACGACCCGGCACGCCCGGCGCCGCTGGTGCTTGCGCTGCATGGCGGTGGCGGCGACATGCAGCACATGGCGAAGGACGAACATTACGGCATCGTCGGCAAGAGCGATCGCGCCGGCTTCATCGTCGCCTTCCCGAACGGCACCGGCGCGATGGGCGACAAGTTCGCCACCTGGAATGCCGGTGCGTGCTGCGGCAAGGCGCGCGACGCCCGCGTCGACGATGTGGCCTTCGTGCGCGCCCTCGTCGCCGATCTGCAAAAGCGTTATGCGATCGACGGCACGCGCGTCTTCGCGATGGGCATGTCCAACGGCGGCATGATGAGCCACCGCCTGGCTTGCGAAGCGGCGGATCTGTTCGCCGCCATCGCCTCGATCGCCGGCACCGACAACACGCTCGCGTGCGCGCCTGCGAGGCCGATTCCGGTACTGCACATCCATGCACGCAACGACGACCATGTGCTTTTCGAGGGCGGCGCCGGGCCCGGCGCGTTCCGCGACGAGAGCAAGGTCACGCAGTTCGTCTCGGTGCCGCAGACGATCTCGAACTGGGTCGCGCGCAACAACTGCCGTGGCGCCGCGCGCGAAGTGCTGGCGGTGCCCGGTGCGCGCTGCGAAGTCCATGACGGCTGCACCGGCAATTCCCGCGTCGAGCTGTGCGTCACCGAAGATGGCAAACACAGCTGGCCCGGCGGCGGCGTGACCACACTGTCGCGCCAGCAACCAAGTCAGGCGATCAACGCCAACGACGTGATCTGGGACTTCTTCCAGTCGGTCACAGCCCGGCGCTAGCGGGATGCGCGTCATCGGCCGACCCGCTCGGTGCCACGCTGCAAGCGCTGTGCTGCCGTGGGCCGCGGCGCCTCAACTTAGGCGCCGGTGCAACACCCGCATCACGCGGGGGAGCACAGTTGGCACAATCCCACCTCTGGTCGACCTTTACGGATTCGATGCCTGCCGCCACCCACGCCGCCGAACGGACGCATGAACGCTGAACGCCGCCGGCTGAGCCTATCGTTGTTGATCTCGCTGCTCGCGCATGCGCTGCTGCTGAGCCTGAGCTTCGGCGGCCAGGGGTTCGGGCTGCCGGGGCTGGTGTTCCCGTGGCAGAAGCGCGCCGCCGTGGCGCCCGATCTGCATGTGGTGTTGCGGCCGGCGCCGGTCGAAAACGGGCAGACCGCGCTGCCGCCGATTACCGCGCCGCACCGCATGGATTCGCTCGAAGCGCCGGGCACGGACAGCGCCGCCAGCGCGGAAGCCGCGCCGCCCAGCGTGAGCCTTGCCCGACGGGCCTTGATACCGAAAGCCGCAGCCACGGATACGCCCGATGACGCCGCGCCGCCCGAAGCCGAGGCCAGCCCGGCCGCCGATTCGCCGGTGCCCGCCGTGGCGCTGATCGCACTGGAACGCTCGGACGACCCCGCCTTCCTCGTGCCACCGCCGCCGGCACTATCGAGCCCCGGTGGCGTGCTCGCAGCGCGCCCGCAGGACAGCAACGCCACGGCGACACCGCGCAACGGTGGCGAGGCCCTGCCGACGCAGGCGATGGCTGACGCACCCGACCTTGCCGCCGAAACCGATCTCGCCGCGACGGACACGCCGGCGGCGCCCGACGCGCTGGAAGCCGCACGCATCGACGCCGCAAGGCAGGAAGCCGAACGGATCGAAGCGGAACGCCTCGCCGCCGCGAAGCTGGAAGCCCAGCGTCGCGAGGACGCCCGACGCGCCGCCGCACAAGCCGAGGCCGAACGCATCGCGATCGCCCGTCAGGAAGCAGCGCGGCTAGAGGCGGAACAGCGCGAAGCGGCACGCGTGGCCGCCGCCAGGCTGGAAGCCGAACGTCTGGAGACGGCCCGGCAGGCCGCGGCGCGCGCCGAGGCCGATCGCATCGAAGCCACCCGCCGCGAAGCCGAGCGCCTCGCCGCGGCAAAGCTCGAAGCGCAACGGCTGCAGGAGGCACGCGACGCTGCGCTGCGCAGCGAGGCCGACCGGCTGGAAGCCGAAGGCCGCGAAGCCACCCGCCTGGCCACGGCCAAGGCGGAAGCGCAGCGCCTGGACGCCATGCGGCAAGCCGCTGCGAAGGCGGAAGCCGAGCGCCGCGAGGCGGCCCGCCTTGCGGCCGAGCAGGCCGAAGCGCAGCGGCAAGCCGAAGCGCGTGCGGCCGCAGCACGCGCCGAGGCGGAACGCCAGGAGGCCGAGCGGCGCGAAGCGGCACGCATCGCCGCCGCAAAAGCTGAAGCGCAACGACAGGAAGAGGCGCGACAGGCCGCGGCGCGGCTCGAGGCCCAACGCCTTGAGACCGAACGGCGGGAAGCCGCCCGTATCGCGGCCGCCAAGCTCGAAGCCCAGCGGTTGGAAGAAGCGCGCGAGGCGGCTGCACGGGCGGAGGCCGACAGGCTTGAGGCAGCGCGTCGCGAAGCGGCACGCGTCGCGGCAGCCAAGGCCGAAGCGCAGCGGCAGGAAGAGGCTCGCCAGGCTGCGGCACGTGTCGAGGCGGCTCGGCTGGACGCTGAACGCCGCGAAGCCGCACGCATCGCAGCGGCACAGGCTGAAGCGAAGCGGATCGAAGACGCGCGTCAGGCTTCCGCCCGTGCCGACGCGGAACGGCTGGAGGGCGAACGGCGTGAAGCCACCCGGCTTGTAGCCGCCAAGGCGGAAGAAGACCGCCAGGAAGCGGCGAGGCGCGACGCGGCGCGGGTGGCCGCGGCGAAGGCGGAACAGGAAGAGAACGAGCGGCGTGAAGCGCGGCGCCGTGCGATGGGCCGCCAGCTCGACGAAGAGGCGGCTCGACGCGACGCCGCCAACCCGGCCCGCCAGCCAAACAACCTGCCGCTGTCCCTGAGTACCTCGCGGCGGGTAAGGCTGTGGGGGCGCACCGACCCGAACGCGGAGCTGGTGCAGTACGCCGAGGCCTGGGCGCGCCGCATCCAGCTCAATACGTCGGTCGATGCGGTGCGCGACGTGGCCAAGCGGCCACATACCCAACCAATGGTGACCGTCGCGATCCGCAGCGATGGCAGCGTCGAGGCGATCACCTTCGTGCTCTCCAGCGGCGTCGCCGAGGTCGATGAAGCGATCCGCCGCATCGTGCAGAGCCACGCGCCCTACCCCGCCTTCTCGCCCGTGCTGGCACGGCAGTACGACGTGGTCGAGATCCGCCGCACCTGGCAGTTCGATAGCGCGGTGCGGCTCTACTGAACGCGCGCTGCGCAACGCACGCGTGTAACGGCAGCCGGGTGGAATCGACCCGTGTCGCGGGGCGGCGGCCAGCATCACGTCCGCTGATTCGTTGGTCGCGCCGCGGCACGGCACCGTTCGCGCTTAACGTTTAAGCTACGCGCACCCCAACCCGAACAGAGAGAGAAGCATTCGCATGTCCGACCTCAGCGACATCGCCAGCGACAGCGCGGTTTACAAGACCCTGCTGGAATCGACCAAGGCCATCCCCTGGAAGATCGACTGGGCGACGATGCAGTTTGCCTACATCGGCCCGCAGATCGAACCGCTGCTCGGCTGGAGCCAGGAGAGCTGGGTCTCGGCCAACGACTGGGCCGAGCGCATCCACCCGGAAGACCGCGAGTACGTGGTCAACTTCTGCATCGCGCAGTCGAAGGCCGGCGTCGACCACGAAGCCGACTACCGCGCGCTGACCAAGCAGAACGGCTACGTCTGGATTCGCGATGTGGTGCACGTGGTGCGCAACGCGAACGGCGAGGTCGAATCGCTGGTCGGCTTCATGTTCGATATCAGCGAACGCAAGAAGACCGAAGAGAAGTTGCTCGCGCTGCAGAAGGAACTCGAAGCGCTGTCGTTCAAGGACGGCCTCACCGGCATCGCCAACCGCCGCCGCTTCGATGCCGCGCTGGAGCTCGAATGGCAGAGCGCACTGAACAGTGGCAAGCCGCTGTCGCTGGTGATGCTCGATGTCGACCTGTTCAAGCAGTACAACGACCTCTACGGCCACACGGCGGGCGACAAGTGCCTGGTCGACGTCGCGCAATCCTTGAACCTCGCGCTCGTCGGCCAGCGCGACCTGGTTGCCCGCTACGGCGGCGAGGAGTTCGTGCTGCTGCTGCCGGACACCGACGCCGCCGGCGCCCACATCGTCGCCCAGCGCTGCCAGCGCCTGATCGACAAGCTCGCCCTCGAACACCGGCAGAACCCGCACGGCCAGCGCGTCACCGTCAGCATCGGTGTCGGCACCGTGATGCCGAGCGCGTCGATGACGCCGACAGCCTTCATTGAATCGGTGGACAAGCAGCTGTATGCCGCGAAGGAAGGCGGCCGCAACCGGATCGAATCGGTCACGGTCGGCGCCTGACCGGCCGGGAGCCCGCGCTGACAACGACCGGCACGCATGACACACGCCGGCCGTAGCGGGCCTGCGGCGCATCGGCGGACCCGCGCGCCGCAGGCTTCGTTAAGTTTAATTTGTTCGATCGGTAAATTTATCGTCACCTGCGCCGACTAGATTGCTGCGTTTTCCTTCTTGGCTCTTCGCCGGAGTTGCAGCATGCGCACGTTCGAGTACCAGCACTTCCGTTTCTCCACCCTCTTTGCCGCAACGGTTGCAGCGGCCGCGCTGAGTGCCTGCGGCGGTAACGACAACAACGCTGACACCACCCCAAGCACCGCTGTCGTGGTGCCGAGTGCGCCGGTCGGACTCGGCGCCGAAGAGTCCGCACCGGTGCCCGCCGGCGTGACGGCTTATGTGGACGATGGCGCCAGCAACGTGCGCGGCGACGCCTGCCACGCGACGGTCGACACCAACGCGGGCGTTCGCGTGGTGGCCGGCTTTCTGGACATCTGGACGCCGCGCAGCTTGCTTGTCGACGCCGGCCAGACCGCGCCGGCGAGCGGCAGCTGTGCCGCCGTGGTGGCGAGTGACTGGAACGGCATTCCGGGCAGCGCGACCGACGGGGTCGTGAAGAACGCGAGCATCCACGCCGCCAACATCGCATATGTCGAACGCGCCACCGCGGGCCGCACCGCCGAGCAGGAACTCGCGGCCTACCTCGACGACCGGCGCGGCAAGGGCTACAGCATCACCGACGGCATGGGCCCGCTGACCGCCACGTGGCGCAGTGGTGCCCAACAGACGACGACGATCACCGCGATCCCGGCCGATGCCGGAACCGTGGTGTACAACGACGGCGGCAACAACCTCGGCGTCGGCGGCACCGGCAACGCCAATCTCGGCCTTGCGGTCGACTTCATCGCTGCGATGAGCGGCAGCGGCTCGACCGAGCCCGCAAAGCGCTTCTTCAAGTATGCGCGGCCGTGGCGCTGGAGCAGCAAGGTCGTCGTCGCCCCGTCGCTGCTCGCAGCCAGGAGTTCGACCCCCACCACCGACGGCGGCTTCATCAGCGGCCATGCGGCGGAAGGCTGGCGCGATGCGCTGGCAATGGCCTACCTCGTGCCCGAGCGTTATCAGGAGATGCTGACACGGGCGATGGAACTGGGTGAGAACCGCATCCTGGCCGGCATGCACTCGCCGCTGGACGTGATCGGCGGGCGCGTTCAGGCCACCGCAGTGGTCGCCTACAACCTCAACCACAGCGCCAACGCGGCCCTGAAGACCAGCGCCTTCACGCAGGCGCAAACCTGGCTGCAATCCCAGACCGGCACGGCGTCGGCCGCCGAGCTGAACGCCTATGCGCACGCGGCCCCTGCCGGGTCCGACCGCTTCGCCGACCTTGCAGCCAACCGCGTGAACTTCGCCAATCGCATGACCTACGGCTTCAGCCCGATTGCCAGCGCCACGGCGCCCGCCGTCGTGCCGAAGGGCGCAGAGCTGTTGCTGGAAACGCGGCAGCCCTACCTCAGCGCGGCGCAGCGGCGCGTGGTGCTGAAGACCACCGCGATCGCCTCGGGCTATCCGGTGCTGGACGACGCCGAAGGCTGGGGGCGCCTGAACCTCTTCGCGGCAGCGGACGGCTACGGCGCCTTCAACGGCGACGTGATCGTGACGATGGATGCCGCACAGGGCGGCTTCAGCGCGGCCGATAGCTGGAAGAACGACATCGGCGGCGCCGGCTTGCTGACCAAGAAGGGCAGCGGTGTACTCACGCTGACCGGAGCGAACACCTGGACCGGCGGCAGCCTGGTGGCCGAGGGCGTGCTGGCGGGCGCGTCGACAACCGCCTTCGGCAAGGGCGACGTCTATGTATCCGGCGGCACCGCGCGAATCGCTGCACCGGCCACGCTGGTCGTGGCGGGCCGCTACACGCAGGCGGCAGGCGGCAATCTCGAACTCGCGCTGGGCAACGGCTCGCGCGGGCGTCTTGCCGTAGGGGGCACCCTCACGCTGGTCGGTGGCGGCCTGCATGTGACGCTGGCCGACGGTTACAAACCGGCGGTGGGCGACACGCTGAACCTGATCACTGCGGGTAGCGTGTCCGGCAAGTTCGCGACGGTCAGCGTCGATGGCTACAAGGTCACGCCGATCTACACGTCGAACGCGATCCAGTTGCGGATCGACGGCTGACCGGCGTCAGTCGCAGCGGCGCGTGGCGCACCATCATGCGCCTGCGCGTGCGCTGCCCGCCTTGCGCGCCTCCAGCCACTGCGGCACCGCCTCGGCGGGCATCGGTCGCGCGATCAGGTAGCCCTGCAGGATGTCGCAACCAAGGCGGATCAGGGCCGCCTGCTGGTCCGCCGTCTCCACGCCTTCGGCCACCACCTCCATGCGCAGCGCATGCGCCAGCCGTACCACCGCTTCCAGCACGGCTTGCGCATCGGCATTCGCGGTGAGGTCGATGACGAAGCTGCGGTCGATCTTCAGCTGCCGCGCGGGAATGTTGCGCAGGTGCGCGAGGCTGGAATAGCCGGTGCCGAAATCGTCGATCGACAGTCGCACGCCCAGCGCCGCGATCTGGTCGAGCACGCTGCGTTCGGCGTCGAGGTTCTCCATCATCGCCGTCTCGGTGATCTCGCACACCAGTTGCGAGGGCTCCAGCCGATGCCGTGCCAGCGCCGCGCGAATCCGCTCCGGCAGCGCGGCGTTGCGCAGCTGGTAGGGCGACAGATTGATCGCCACGCGGCAGCGCAGGCCCTGCTCGTGCCAGCGCGCCAGTTGCGCGCAGGCTTCGTCGATGACCCAGTGGCCGATCTCGCCGATCAGGCCGAAGCGCTCGGCCAGTGGCACAAACACCGCCGGGCTGACCAGCCCCCGCTCGGGGTGACGCCAGCGCAGCAGCGCTTCGAGGCCATGCACCTGGCCGCTGCGGGCATCGATCTTGGGCTGGTAGTACAGCAGCAGTTCGCCGCGCGCGATCGCATGGCGCAGCGCCTGATGCAGCACCACTTGCTCGGCCGCGTCGCCCGCCATGCTCGCCTCGTAGACCACGCAGCAATTGCCGCCGCTTCGCTTGGCCGCACCCATCGCCGCCTCGGCACGCGCGAGCAGGCGCGCCACATGCGCCTCGTGATCGGGAAACACGGCCACGCCGATCGAGCAAGACAGCAGAACATCCTGACCGGCAACATGAATCGGCTGCCGCATTGCGTCGAGAATGCGCTGCGCCAGCGTCACCGCGGCGGCCTCGGCATCGCGCGATTCCACCATCGCGACGAACTCGTCGCCGCCGAGCCGCGCAAGGGTGTCGCTCTCGCGCAGCGTGAGCTGCAGCCGGCGCGCAAGTTCGAGCAGCACCTCGTCACCCGCCTCGTGGCCGAAGGAATCGTTGATCGGCTTGAAGCCGTCCAGATCGAGGAACAGCACCGCCAGCCGCTCGGCTGCCGCGGGCATCGCGCCTCGCCGGGCGACGCGCGACGCGGCATGCTGCAGGCGATCGTTGAACAGCGCGCGGTTCGGCAAGCCGGTCAGCGCGTCTTCGAATGCGCGGCGCTGCAGGGTTTCGTTGGCCTCCTGCAGGTCTTCGGTGGCGCGGTGCAGCGAGCGGGCCAGCTGCGCTTCGCGCGCCCGCGCCATCGCGTCATTGATTGAAAGCACAAGCGCACCCGCGAGCAGAAACAGCGCGGCCGTCACCACCACCGCAGCCAGCGGCTGCCCCGAGAGGCCCTCGACGCTGCGACAGATCGTGCCTTGCGGCAGCTGCGCGGCAGCCATGCCGGTGTAGTGCATGCCGCCGATCGCAAGCCCCATCACCACCGCAGCCAAGCCCTGCAAGCGAAGACGCAAGGCGCCGTGTTGCTCGCGCAGGGCGAAGAACAACCTCAGCGCAGCCGCCGAGGCTAGCCACGCAATCGCCACCGAGGCAAACACCACCGGCCAGTGCCACACGATCGGCGGCACCAGTTCGAGCGCCGCCATGCCGAGGTAGTGCATCGCGCAGATGCCCAGGGCCATGCTGGTGCTGCCGCCCAGCAGCACCCAGGGGGTCAGCCTGTCGTGCGTCGCGATCCGCAACGCCACCGCAGCGGCGGCAATCGCGGCGAGCCAACTCAGCAAGGTCGGGCCGCCGGCATAGCCGAGCGGAATACCGGCATCGAAGCCGAGCATGCCGACAAAGTGCATCGCCCAGATGCCGGTACCCAGCGTGGCCGAACCGCCCGCCAGCCACCACCGCCGCAGGCCGGGCTCCGCCACGCGCACCCGGCGCGCCAGATCCAGCGCAACATACGACGCAAAAACCGCCACGACGAGCGACGCGGCCACCAGCAAAGGGGCGTGACGGGTAATCAGGAACGATGCAACATCCATCCTGCCTATATCGGCCTGCGCCGCCGGCGCTGAAGGCAGGGCCCGCGGACGGCCGGCACAATGTCGGCCACACAGTGCAGCGCACCGCCGTTGAACGGCGCCGCCCACGCTGGCAACCCTGCATCGCCCGGGAGAACGCCCCAATGACCCGATACCTGCTCTTGCTGCTGGGCACACTGGCCGCCTTCACTGCGCAAGCCGGCGGCGAGCTCTTCAAGGTGACCACACGCGAGGGCGTCACCACCACGGTGTTCTGGGAAGCCACCCCCGGCGCCGGCGCCACGGTGCTGCTCTTCCCCGGCGGGGGCGGCGGCTTCGGCCGGGTGGAAGATGGCAAACCCGGCAGCCAGAACTTCCTCGTGCGGTCGGAAGCGCACTTCATCGCCCAGGGTTTCAACGTGGCGATCTTCGGCCGCCCGAGCGATTCGCAGGATTTGGACTACGCCGACCGCATCGCCGAGCCGCATCTGACCGACATCGCCCGCGTGCTGGCCTTCGTGCGCGACAAAGCCCCGGTGCCGGTGTGGCTGGTCGGCACCAGTCGCGGCACCGTCTCGGCCACCGCTGCGGCGATCCGGCTCGGCGACCAGATCGCCGGCCTGGTGCTGAGCTCCAGCGTCGTCAGCGACAAAAAGCCCGGCGCCGTACCGACCCAGAACCTCGCCGCGATTACTGTGCCGGTGCTGCTGCTCCACCACAGCAAGGACGCCTGCCCGATCTGCGACCCACGCGGCGTGCCGGCAATCCTGAACGGCCTGACGCATGCGCCGATGAAGAAGCTCATCATCGTCAGCGGCGGAGAGAACCCGAGTGGCAACGTCTGTGAAGCGCTGCACTGGCACGGGTATGTCGGCATGGAGCAGGAGGCCGTGGCGCAGATTGCCGATTGGATTCGGGCGCCGGCGAACTGAGCCTCGGCGAGTTTCCGCGGAAAGCTCAACGTAAGGACGTCGCCTGGCCGATACCGTTCGCGAGCATCGTGATGCCATTACACCGGCGTGGGAATTCGGAAGCGCATCATTCAATTCATTTCGCATAACATCGGCACCTCGATTTCATGGAGGTGGCCATGCCACTTAGCGGTGCACAGTGGGTCGCGCTCTATCCGACAAGTACTTCGGTCAGCGATCTCGAACTCGACTTCCGGACTTCACTGAACAACTTCCTCGCCGCGCTGACGGCCGCCGGGGCGAGCTATACCATCGCCGCGACACTGCGTCCGCCGGAGCGCGCCTATCTGATGCATTGGTCCTACCGTGTGGCGCGCGAGAACTACGATCCGCGACAGGTGCCCGCGATGGCGGGCGTCAACATTGACTGGGTTCACAAGCGTCCGAATGGCAGCTACGACGAGACCGCCTCGCGCTCGGCCGCCAACGCAATGACCACCAGCTTCGGCACGGTCTACCGCCCGTCGCTGACAAGCCGACACACCGAAGGCCGCGCGGTCGACATGAATCTCAGTTGGTCCGGTACGCTGCGAATCCGCAATGCGCAGGGGCAAGAGGTTTCGATCAGCTCGACGCCACGCTCCGGCGCGAACACTGATCTTCATGATGTGGGAGCCAGCTATGGCGTCGTCAAACTTGTCAGCGATCCGCCACACTGGTCCGACGATGGTCACTGAACGCATACGTCGCGCGATCGTGTTCGCAGCGCTCACTACGCTGGGTGGCATCGCCCATGCAGAGTCGCTACCGATCGTCGGTATCCTTGCACCGAGCGAGAACGGCCCGGTGCTCCACGGCCTGCCCGGCTGGCGTTCAAGCGGCACGCCGCTTCGCTATCTCGACGAAAGCGGACGTGCACTGTGCTGCCTCCACGTCGCGCCGATGCCCACCGCCGGCGCGTCGGCCTTGATGCGCGACGGCGAAGCGGGCGGCGATCTGTATGCGGTCGAACCTTCTGATGCCCTCGCCGCGCGGACGGGGCGCAAACCGATGCTCGGCCCCGTGCTCGACACCGGCACCACCACCGAGAAGCGATCCGCCGCCGAGGTGACCCTGCGCAAGGGTGATCACCGATCGCAGCTCGAGCGCTGCACGACGTCCGAAGGCGTGCGCTTCACGCTGCAAGACAAAGCGGCGGGCACTCGGAGCCAGCTCTACCTGCCGCTCGGCTACGACGTTTCCCCCACCTGCAAGTAGCGCCACCGGGCGATTCTGCGGTGAGGGGCGGATCGCGGGTCAGCCCGGGATATCGGGCTCGACGAGCGTCGCCAGTTGCGCGAGCGACTCCTGCCAGCCGAGGTAGCACATCTCGACCGGAATCACTGCCGGCACGCCTTCCTGCACCACGCTGATTTCGGTGCCGCAGGACACGGGCTTCAGCGTCACCGTGGTCTGCATCTCGCCGGGCAGGTTCGGGTCGTCGAACGTGTCGGTGTAGCGAAGCTTCTCGAACGGCACCAGCTCCAGATACTCACCGCCGAAGGAATGCCCGTGACCGGTCGAGAAGTTCGTGAAGCTCATCCGGTAAGTGCCGCCGACCTTGGCGTCGAGATGATGCACCTTGCAGGTGAAGCCATACGGCGGCAGCCACTTCGCCATCGCATCGGCGTCGAGAAACGCGCGGTAGACGCGCTCGGGCGTCGCCCGCAGCACACGGTGAAGTCGGATGGTGCCTGTGGGCATGATCGGTTCGCCTTTCGATTCTGTGTTGGGGTGCAAGTACATATTCGGGAACACCCACCGTATCGCCACGCGGACCCGCGCGGCAACGGGCACCGGCAGATGCTGCACTGAATTCGTTCAGCCGTGGCTCAGCGCGGGTCGAAACGACCCGCCCTACACTGCTGCGGGGGCCGACGTAGAGAATGTCTTCCTACAGTACTCTCCCAACGGGGCCAGTATCGACATCGAACGGCTTCGTTTCGTAAGGAACCATTGGCAGATCTATTCCTCGGACAACGCCTGCGACTGAGTAGCCCCTTGAGGACTGAAATGAACATCAAGTTTGCCAAACTCTTCCCCTTGCTTTTCGTGACCTGCATGTCGGCGCACGCTCAGGAAGCACGCTGGTCGGTGATTCGATCGGCGTCAGAATCACGAATGAACAGCACCGAGCCCTTGCTGTCGGCGGTCATCCTTGAGGATCAGACACAGAGCGCCAGCGCGACCTCGGCGTCGGAGCGCCCTGGGTTCCCGGACAACCCCCGCCCCCGGAAGCTGGTGATCAAATCGGGAGTGACTTCGAAAGACCCGCAGCGGCACAGTCTTGAGATTGCGGTGCCCAGCGTTACGATTCCTGGCAACCAGTGTTCAACCGCAGAGATTGCTGATCTCGCCGCAACGGAGGGCAGCGTCACGATCACCATCAGTTATGAGTTCTCGTGCGGTGCAGGATCGAGCACAACCGTCACACATCAGTTCGCGGCTGTCGGCCCCGCAGTGCGCTTGAACTCCGTCAAGCTGGATGCTGCGTCGAGAGATGGCGTCGTCACCACGATCGTCGACTTTGAAAAAGGGGTAGCGGTCGCCCGTGTCGAACGACCAGAAGATACCAAGCCAAGGAAACCGAGAACCTTAGGGTTCAAGTCAGGCGCTTTGCGAGTAGGGGCCAATTCGCTTGTTGAATGCCCACCGCCACTTCGAGGCACTGAAATGCCCGACTGTTCGCTTTGAACTTGAGTGGCTGCCCGACCAAGCAAGGTAACCGCTGGTCCGGAATCGGGAGCGCAGAGTAGCAGCACGGCAGGTCAAACTCGTAAAGCCGCGTTTCTTCATATGGCACCGCCCGTTCTGGTGACGTGCCGGGCTTGAATGGAAATTGCTGGTTCAGCATTCAAATCGTTGGCCCGCGATCAATAGCTTAGGTGGTTTGGCTGGTGTTGGTTCTGGCGGGTTCGGCGTCTGTGAAGCATGGGGTGAGGCTGGATGGGTAAATTGCCCGTAACCCGCTCAGTCACAGTTCAACGGAAGTTGTGTAGTGGGGATTTTGTAATGGGATTGTTGAATTTCGCCGCTTATATGTTGCTGGCGGGAATGGCTGCTGGCTCGGCTTTGACGTGGACAGGACGTCCCGTCGTCGGGATATTCCTCAATGTGGCACTTCTTTTCATTTTTTTGGACGCAAATAGGAAATTCTTTGGAGGATTCTTTGTGAGGCCGCGGTTGTGGCTAAAAATGGCAGTAATAGAACACGTGTTTGCATTTCTTGCCCTAATTGTTTCCTCCATAATTAATGTGTCTTGGGTATTGGTTCGTTATGTAACGTAGCCTTGAATGCGCAGAATCCACAGCCTGGTAGCACGTAGGTTGGGCTGAGCGAGCGAAGCCCAACACCAACCAATCCGTGATGCCGGTTGTACGAGAGCGGCTGGGCTTCTCTACGCTCAGCCCAACCTACGCTTGCCTCTCCCGCGAAGCAAGAAACCCCTTCAGCGCCCTCCCCGTATGCGTCTTCGCCTTGACGCATTTCGCCACTGGCCCGGCGAAGACGATTTCGCCGCCGCCGTCGCCGCCTTCGGGCCCCAGGTCCACGATCCAGTCCGCTTCGGCCATGACGTCGAGGTCGTGTTCGATGACGAGCACGGTGTTGCCGGCGTCGACGAGGCGGTGGAGGACGTGGATGAGCTTTTCGACGTCGGCCATGTGCAGGCCGACTGTCGGTTCGTCGAGCACGTAGAGCGTGTGCGGCGTTCTGGCACGGGCGCGCGCGGCGGGGTCGGTCTTGACCTTGACCAGCTCGGTGACGAGCTTGATGCGCTGTGCTTCGCCGCCGGAGAGGGTGGGTGAGGGCTGGCCGAGGGTGAGGTAGCCGAGGCCGACGTCCTGCAGGAGCTTCAGCGGGTGCTGGATGACCGGATGGGCGGCGAAGAAGTCGACGGCTTCATCGATCTCCATCGCCAGTACGTCGGCGATGCTCTTGCCGCGCCAGGTGGCGCTGAGGGTGTCGGTGTTGAAGCGCGCGCCGTTGCAGACGTCGCACGGCACTTTGACGTCGGGCAGGAAGCTCATCTCGACGGTGCGCTGGCCCTGGCCGTCGCAGGCATCGCAGCGGCCGCCGGCGGTGTTGAAGGAGAAGCGGCCCGGCGCCCAGCCGCGCAGGCGCGCGGTTTCGGAGTCGGCGTAGAGCTTGCGGATGGCGTCCCAGAAGCCGATGTAGGTGGCCGGGCAGGAGCGCGGCGTTTTGCCGATGGGGGTCTGGTCGACTTCGAGCACGCGGCCGACCGGTTGCCAGCCGGTGATGGCCTCGCAGCCTTCCAGCACCACCTTGGCGCCCTTGGTGCGGCTGTTGAAGGCCTGCGTGGCGACGAGGCGGCGCAGGTTCTTGTGCAGCACGTCGCGCGCGAGCGTGGACTTGCCCGAGCCCGACACGCCGGTGACGACGATGAGGCGGCCGAGCGGGATCTGCGCCGTGACGTTCTTGAGGTTGTGCAGCGCCGCGCCTTCGACGGTGACCATGGGCGTCTCGGCATCGACCTTGCGCGCGGGTTGCAGCGGGTGTGCCAGCGGCGCGCGCAGCGTGCGGCCGGTGACCGATTCCGGCACGGCCATCAGCGCCGCGGCATCGCCTTCCGCGACGATATTGCCGCCGCGCGTGCCGGCACCGGGGCCCATGTCGATGACGTGGTGGGCGCGGCGGATGGTCTCTTCGTCGTGCTCGACCACGACCACGGTGTTGCCCTTGGCTTCGAGCGCGTGCAGCGTGTCGAGCAGCATGGCGTTGTCGCGCGGGTGCAGGCCGATCGAGGGTTCGTCGAGCACGTAGCAGACGCCACGCAGGTTGGTGCCCAGCTGCGAGGCGAGGCGGATGCGCTGCGCTTCGCCGCCGGAGAGCGTGGGCGCGGCGCGATCCAGCGCGAGGTAGCCGAGGCCCACGTCCTTGAGAAAGGCGAGGCGCGACTTGAGTTCGGCGACGATGTCGCGGCCGATCTCGGCCTCGCGGCCGGCGAGCTTGAGCGTGCCGACCCAGCCCGCCAGCCCCTCGACCGACAGGTGCGCATAGTCCGCGATGCTGTTGTCGCGGTAGCGCACCGCCAGCGCGGTGGGGTTGAGCCGCGCGCCCTCGCAGGCGGCGCATTCGGTTTCGGGCTCGACCTCCTCGTCCTCGCCGGCTTCACCTTCGTAGCGCAGGCCGGTGAACTCGGCCGCGGTGGCGTCGCCCTCGGGGTCGCGCATCGCGTCGCGCAGCCACTTGGGCAGCGTGTGGCCGGTGCCCATGCAGTCAGGGCACCAGCCGTGCTTGGAGTTGTACGAGAACAGGCGCGGGTCGAGTTCCGGGAAGCTGGTGCCGCAGGACGGGCACGCACGCTTGGTGGAGAACACCGTGACCTGCTCATCGTGGACGAGGTGCAGCACGCCCTTGCCGAACTCCAGCGCCTTGGCGAGCGCGTCGCGCAACTCGGCCTCGTTGCGGGCGCCGACTTTCAGCGTGGCGACCGGCAGCTCGATGATGTGTTCCTTGAAGCGATCCAGCCGCGGCCAGGGTTTGGTGGGCAGCAGGTCGCCGTCCACCCGCAGCTGGGCGTAGCCCTTGCCGGCGGCCCACTTCGCGAGGTCGGTGTAGAGGCCCTTGCGGTTGATGACCAGCGGCGCCGCCAGCGTGACGTCGCGGCCCTTGTAGTCGCGCAGCAGGCGCGCGGCGATGGCGTCGGGCGATTGCGGCTCGATCGCGCAGTCGCAGTCCGGGCAATGCTGGGTGCCCAGCTTCACGAACATCAGGCGCAGGAAGTGGTGGATTTCGGTGAGCGTGCCGACCGTGCTCTTGCGCCCGCCGCGGCTGGTGCGCTGCTCGATCGCCACCGTGGGCGGAATGCCGTGGATGGCGTCGACGTCCGGCTTGGCGGCCGGCTGCACGAACTGCCGCGCGTAGGCGTTGAGCGATTCGAGGTAGCGGCGCTGGCCTTCGGCGAAGACGATGTCGAAGGCGAGCGTGGACTTGCCCGAGCCCGACACGCCGGTGACCACGGTGAAGCGGCGATGCGGAATCTCGACCGAGACGTTCTTCAGGTTGTGCTCGCGCGCACGCACCACGCCGATGGCGTCGCGCCGCGCGGGCAGGTAGCGGTGCTTCGGCTCGGCGACGAGGCGGGCGGTGGTGTCGTTGGCCGCCGCCGCGGCGGCGACGCGCTTCGCCTTGCCGGCAGCCTTGCCGATCTGCGCCGGCGCGGTGAGGCGCACCAGGTAATCGGCCAGCGCACGGCCGGTGTGGGTGTCGGTTTGCTGCAGGGCGGCGGGCGTGCCTTCGAAGACGATGGCCCCGCCGCCGTCGCCGCCCTCGGGGCCGAGGTCCACCACCCAGTCGGCGGCGGCGATGACGTCGAGGTTGTGCTCGATCACCAGCACCGAGTGGCCGGCATCGACCAGCTTGGAGAGCGCGCGCAGCAGCTTGGCAACGTCGTCGAAGTGCAGGCCGGTGGTGGGTTCGTCGAACAGGAACAGAAGATGTTCCTTGGGCGCCGCCTTCTTCGCCTTGCTGCCCTTGCGGTGCAGCGCCTCGGCGGTCTGCGCGAGGTGGCCGGCAAGCTTGAGTCGCTGCGCCTCGCCGCCGGAGAGCGTGGGCACCGGCTGGCCGAGCGTGAGGTAGTCGAGACCAACATCCACCAGCGGCTGCAGCGCGCGCGCAAGTTCGCCGTCCTTCGAGAAGAAGTCCAGCGCTTCGGCCACGGTCATGTCGAGCACGTCGGCGATCGACCTGCCTTCGAGCTTCACTTCCATGACCTCGGCGCGGAAGCGGCGGCCGTCGCAGTCCGGGCAGCGGATGTAGACGTCGGAGAGGAACTGCATCTCGACGTGCTCGAAGCCGTTGCCGCCGCAGGTGGGGCAGCGGCCGTCGCCGGCGTTGAAGGAGAAGGTGCCCGCGGTGTAGCCGCGCTGCGCGGCTTCGGGCAGCGCGGCGTAGCGCTTGCGGATGCTGTCGAAGGCGCCGACGTAGCTGGCGGGGTTGGAGCGCGTGGTCTTGCCGATCTGCGTCTGGTCGACCATGACGACGCCGGTAATTTCGTCCAGCCCGTCGATGTCGTCGAAGGCGCCAGGCGCTTCGGTGGCTTCGCCGAAGTGCTTCTGCAGCGCGGGGTAGAGCACGTCCTGGATCAGCGTGGACTTGCCCGAACCCGACACGCCGGTGACGGCGACGAAGCGGTGCAGCGGCAGCGCGAGGTCGACGCCACGCAGATTGTTCGCACTCGCACCGCGCAGGGTGAGGCGCGGCGTCCAGTCGGCGACCTCGCGCGGGGTGAGGCCGGCGTCGACGCGGCGGTGGCCGCCGAGGTACTGGGCGGTGAGCGTGTCCTGCCGCGCGCGGAGCTCTTCCGGCGAGCCCCAGAACACGATCTCGCCGCCCTGCTTGCCGGGGCCGGGGCCGATGTCGAGGATGCGGTCAGCGGCGAACATCACCGCCGGGTCGTGCTCGACCACGATCAGCGAGTTGCCCGCGTCGCGCAGCCGGTGCATGACGCCGTTGATGCGGTCCATGTCGCGCGGGTGCAGGCCGATCGAGGGCTCGTCGAGCACGAAGAGCGTGTTCACCAGCGAGGTGCCCAGCGCGGTGGTGAGGTTGATGCGCTGCACCTCGCCGCCGGAGAGCGTGCGGCTCTGGCGGTCCAGCGTGAGGTAGGACAGCCCCACGTCGCAGAGGAAGCCGAGGCGGCTGCGGATCTCGCCCATCAGCTGCTCGGTGGCTTGGTCGAGGTTGCCGGGCAGCGCGAGGGTGTCGAAGAACTGCTTGGCGCGCACGATCGGCAGCTGCATCACGTCCTGCACATTGAGACCAGGCAGCGTGTCGAGGATCTCCGCGCGCATCGTCACCCCGTGCGGGCGGAAGCGGCGCAGGTTAGGCGCCAGCGCGCGATCCGCTTCCTCGCGGCTGCCGACACGCCACAGCAGCGGTTCGGTCTTGAGCCGCGCACCGTCGCACACGGTGCAGGGCGTGTAGGCGCGGTAACGCGACAGCAGCACCCGGATGTGCATCTTGTAGGCCTTGGTCTCCAGCCAGTCGAAGAAGTGGCGCACGCCGTACCACTTGCCCGGCCAGGACTTGTCCCAATTCACCCAGCCTTCGTCACCCTCGAAGACCCAGCGGCGATGCTCCTCCGGCAGGTCGCGCCAGGGAATGTCCATCGCCACGCCGCGCTTCTTGGCGAACTTGGCGAGGTCGGTCTGGCATTCCTTGTAGCTCTCGGTCTGCCACGGCTTGATCGCACCGTCCTTCAGCGACTTGGATTCGTCGGGGATGATCAGGCCGGGGTCGATGCCGATGACGCGGCCGAAACCGCGGCAGGCCTCGCAGGCGCCGACCGCGCTGTTGAAGGAGAAGTGCGCCGGCGTGGGGTCGGCGTAGTGGATGTCGCACTCGGCGCAGTGCAGATCGCTGGAGAACTTCCACACCGGCTTGCTCGCATCGGCCACGACCTCGCCGCCGACATGCACCTCGACACGGCCGTTCGCCAGCCGCAGCGCCGCCTCCAGCGCCTCGGCCAGACGCGCCGGTTCGGCGCTGGAGAAGCGGAAGCGGTCGACCACCACCGCCATCGTGCGCTCACCCACCGGCTGCATCCGCGCATAACCCTGCGCTTCAAGCGCGGCGCGGATCTCGGCCTCGCTGAAGTTGGCTGGAATCGCCACCGGCGCGACCAGCGCGAGGCGCGGGTCTTCCGCTTTCGTGCGCTCGGCCAGCGCCGCCGCGATCGTCTCGGAACTGTCGCGCTTCACCGGCGCGCCGCAGCGCTTGCAGTGCAGGTGACCGCAGCGCGCGAAGAGCAGTTTCAGGTGGTCGTTGAGCTCGGTCATCGTGCCGACCGTGGAGCGCGAGGTGCGCACCGGGTTGGTCTGGTCGATCGCGATGGCCGGTGGCACGCCGTCAATGCGGTCCACCTGCGGCTTGTCCATGCGGTCGAGAAACTGCCGCGCGTAGGGCGAGAAGGTCTCGACGTAGCGCCGCTGGCCTTCGGCGTAGAGGGTGTCGAACACCAGCGAACTCTTGCCGGAACCGGACGGCCCGGTCACCACGACCAGTTCGCCGGTGGGGATGTCGAGGTCGAGGTTCTTCAGGTTGTTCTGGCGGGCGCCGCGGATCTGGATCGTGTCGGGACCGGGGGTCGTCATGGCTGGCCTGGGCTTTCGGAAGCGGGGATCGGACATTTTAACTGTATAAATTGCCAGCCTGCACGCGCATGCGGTGAACACCGGAACCGGGGCGGCGCGGCAAAGCTGTCCGACAAGGCAATTGCTTTAAGGTTTCGAAATGCCTGGGTCGGCGCGCCAGGACTTGCGGCCAAGCCACGACGGTCATCGAAAACCCGGCCCCGCGCATTGGATATGGCTACAGGTGTTGGCCAGGATGCCGACAATGACTTGGCGTCGTTGCAACCTTCGCGCCCGAAGCACAATCAAATAGCAAAAGCCAACGGGGGAACCAGAGCATGTCCGTCAAACACACACTGTGCGCCATCGCGCTGGCGCTGTCGGCCGCGCCCACACTGGCGGCCGATGTCGGCGTATCGATCAGCATCGGCCAACCGGGCTTCTACGGCCAGATCGACATCGGCAGCTTTCCGCGACCGCAGGTGATCTACAGGCAACCGGTGATCATCGAACCCGGTCGAAGCTACGGCGGACCGGTCTACCTCCGCGTGCCGCCTGGTCACGAGAAACACTGGGGCAAGCACTGCGCCAAGTACAACGCATGCGGGCGGCCGGTTTATTTCGTGCGTGACGACTGGTACGAGCGCGAATACGTGCCCGCCTACCGGGCCCGCTACGGCGAGGGCGACCGCTACGACGATGACGACCAGGGGCACGGCAAGGGCAAAGACAAGGGCCACGGCAAAGGACACGGCAAGGGGCATGGGCACGACTGAGTGCCGGCCACCCGACAGGTCTCTTGATCAACTGCTCGGGTCAATGCCTATTGCATAAACTGTAAAAATCTGGTGCGTGTGCGAAAGTTGGCTGGCCCGCCATCCGTGCGGCCTTAGGCTGGCGCCTTCATGTTTGCCGGACTCGCCGCCGCGGTACTGCCGGCGCTGTTCGCACAACCAAGGCTGTACACCGTGCCCGACGCCGTAGCCCACGGAATCTCCGCGGCCCCCCCTGTTAGCTTCGAGCCCTTCTCCGCCCTGTCGCCAGCAACCCGGACGACATGGCAGACGCTCGCGGCCGCGCACGACGGGCACGAAAGCGTGTACGCCAGCCCGGTGTTCTTTGATGCGCTTTCCGACACCGAAGCACCCGACCACCTTGTGATCGCCGCAACGCCGGACAGCAAGCGTGGTGTGCAGGGTATTGCAGCCCTGCGCAAGAAGGCGCTGCAGCTTGATCCACACGGGCTCGCCGGGCGTTTGCTGACGCGACGGCTTGCCGTTTGGGGCGTGCTCGGCAGCGCACCGCTGATGCGGGAAAGCAGCGGCGGTGCGGCTTCGATCGCGGGCTTCATCGCGGCGCTGGCCGAAGCGCCTGGCCGTTTCGACGCGCTGGAACTGCAGTCACTGGAGGTCGGCAGCCCGACCTGGCAGGCGGTATTTGAATCGGACGCGGTCCGCGCGCAGTTCGTCGCCTACCTGCCGAACGGAATCCGCAACTGCCACCAGACACCACTGCCCGATACGGTGGAGGCTTACCTCGCGCAGTATCCACGCAAGAAGCGCTACAACCTCTCGCGCCAGTTGCGGCAGATCGGCGAAAACCTCGGCGGCCCGCCGACCGTGGTGCCGCTCACCGACATCGCAACACTGGATACCCTGTTCGACGCCGTCGCGCAGATCGGTGGCGGCGGTGGTGCCGTACTGTCACGGGCCGAATACGCTTCGCTCGCGCGGCAAGGGTTGCTGCTCAACTTTGTGGTGCAGGCGGGCGGTGCGCCGATCGCCGTGGTTCTGGGTATTCCGTCGGGCTCGGTATATCGGATCAACCGGGTGCTGTACGCCCACAGCCTCGCCCCCTATTCGCCGGGCACGTCCACGCTGCATCTGTTCAACGAATGGATCATCAAGGACGGGCGTTTCAAGGTGGTGGACTTCGGCTTCGGCGAACCTGGTCGCACCTACAGTTCGTCCAACCGCATGGTGCAGCGCGCCCGCGTGATGTTGCTGCGCCGTACGCTACCCAACCGCATCGCGATCACGCTGCATCGCGCCGTCGTGGCGCTGGAAAAGTGCGGCCGAACCCTATTGGCGCACGCCGAATCCCTTCGTGGACGGACGCGCGCGTTCACGCGACGCAAGTCGCCGCCCGCCACCGCAGCCGCCGACGAAGCGAACTGATGCGGGCGTCCAGCCGCCCGGTCGCAGGCTGGCGCAAGTCAATCATCGAGAGAGCCCCCTGCCTGGCCCGCAAAAACCGGCGCCCGGCGCTATAGTTCCGCCTCCAACGCGGAGTCTGGCAATGAGTTACTTCAAGCATCACGTGTTCTTTTGTTGCAACCAGCGCCCCGAGGGCGAGAGCTGCTGTGCCGATCATGGTGCGGCCGAGATACAGGCCTATGCGAAGGACCGCATCAAGGCGCTGAAGCTCAACGGCGAGGGCAAGGTCCGCATGAACAAGGCGGGTTGCCTGGATCGCTGCGACGACGGCCCGGTGCTGGTCGTGTATCCGGAAGGCGTCTGGTACACCTATGTCGACAAGACGGATATCGACGAGATCATCGATTCGCACATCGTCGGCGGCAAGGTCGTGGAGCGGCTGAAGCTCAAATGACGGCCCGCACCCTCACACAGCTAGTTGCCCGAAACGGCGGCTGCGGCGCGCTCGGCGGGGCCCAGCGCAGGCCGGAGAACGCAGCATGAGAAAAGTCCTGCCGACCGAGAAGTTCTTCATCGATGGCCCGGTGGGGCCGATCGAGATCCTGCGCGACACGCCGGAAGGCGCGCACGGGCTGGCGATCATCGCGCACCCGCATCCGCTGTTTGGCGGCACCAACACGAACAAGGTGGCACACACCCTGGCGCGCACGCTGTGTGGCTTGGGCTATTGCGCACTGCGGCCCAATTTCCGCGGTGTTGGCGGCACGGCCGGCACGCACGACCACGGCGACGGCGAATCGGACGATCTGCTGGCAGTGATCGACTGGGCGCAAGCTCAGTACGGCGACGGCCCGCTGGTGCTGGCGGGCTTCTCGTTCGGCGCCTTCGTGCAGACGCGTGTCGCCAAGCGGCTGGCCGCGGCCGGCCGGCCGGCGAAGCGGCTGGTACTGGTGGGCACCGCGTCGGGCTTCATCGAAGGCGCGCGCACCTACGACACCGAGGCGGTGACGCCGGACACCATCGTGATCCACGGCAACCGCGACGAAACGGTGCCGCTCGAAAACGTGCTGGCCTGGGCCGAGCCGCTGCAGGTGCCGGTGGTCGTGGTGCCGGGTGCCGACCACTTCTTCCATACCCGGCTGCACATCCTGCGCGACATCATCGTGCGGGCCTGGCGCGAATAGGCCTGCGGAGACTCCCCCCTGTTTCACCCCGCCCTGTCGCTTGAGGCCCAGCCCGTCAATCGCCGCAAGGTGATGCGCGCGATCATCGCGGTCGGGCTACCGCTTGTGATCGCGCTGATGCGGCATGAGCTGCTGCCGGCCGTGTATGGCGCGATCGCCGGCTTCTACACGATCTTCGTCGATTACGGCGGCTCGCTGTACGAGCGCGTCGCGGCAATCCTGTACATGACGGTGGGCATGCTGCTGGCCGGCATCGCCGGCGTGGTGGGCCACTTCGTGCCCGGCGCGCCGCTGATGCTGCTGCTCGGCTTCGCCACGCTGGCCGGCTGGCTGCAAGGCGCCGGCACGTCAGTGGAGTTCATCGGCAAGTACTGGTTGCTCGCCTTCCTGTTCGGCGATGGCGGCGGCGATCTGCCGCCACTGTGCGGCACCTACGTGATTCTGGGCGGGCTCGCCGGCGTGCTGTCGGTGCTGATCGACCGTGCGTTGTGGCGCAAGCCCGAACCGCAGAGCGCGCCGATGCTGGCGGATGCCGCCCGCAACCTGCTGCGGCGCCGGCACAACAACGGCGCTTTTGCCTTCTACTTCGCCAGCCTCGTCGTGATCGGCTATGTGCTGGGCCACACGCTCGGGCTCGCACGGCCTTACTGGGTGCCGCTGACGATCGTCATCGTCACCGTCTACGACCCGCGCCACAGCGTGCAGCGCCTGATCCAGCGGCTTGCCGGCTCGCTCTTCGGCGCATTGCTGGGCTGGGCGGTGGTGCAGTATGTGCACACCGACTGGATGCTGGCCGCGATCGTTACGCTGATGGCCGCGTTGACGCCGGTGGCGCAGGCGCGCAACTACTGGGTCGCAACGATCACGATCACCGGCCTGGTGATGGTGGTGCTGGACATGGGACAGCCCTACGAGATCCCCTCGGCGCACGCCTTCGCGCTGGCGCGGCTGGCCGATTCGGTGATCGGCTGCATCGTGTGCGGCATCGGTGCGCAGATCTACCTGCGCGTGCTGCCGCACATCGAAGCCCGACAGCGCCGGCCCCGCCGCTGAGCGGTATCCCTGCGGCGCGGGCCCCGCGCCGCCCCAGACAAGGAGTCACCATGCAACTGATCGCATCCCTCACCAGCCCCTTCGCGCGCAAGATCCGCGTGCAGCTGGCCGAAAAAGGCCTGCCCTATGTGCTGCTGCCGGAAAACCCGCACGACCCGGCAAGCCCGATCGGCCACTACAACCCGCTCGGCAAGGTGCCGGCGCTGGTAGCGGACGACGGCCGCACCTGGTTCGATTCGCCGGTGATCGCCGAGTACATCGAAACACTTTCCGCCGCGCCCTTCTTCCTGCCCGCCGATCGCCTCGCGGCGCTCGAAGTGCGGCAGGTGGAAGCGCTCGCCGATGGCGTCACCGACGCCGGCATCCTAGTGCTGATGGAAAGTCGCCGCGCCGCTGAACAGCAAAGCGAAGCCTGGCGCACGCGCCAGTGGGGCAAGGTCGAGAGCGGCCTCAGCGCGCTGCAAACGCTGCTTTCTGGGCGGACATGGGCGGTCGGCGAGTCGATGAGCCTTGCCGACATAGCGATCGGCTGCATGTGGGGCTGGCTCATGCTGCGTTTCCCCCAAGCCGGGCTGCCAGCCCGCTACCCGGCGCTCGCCGCTTGGGTGGACGGACTGATGCAGCGCCCTTCCTTCGCGCAGACACAGCCACCGGCCTGATCGCCGGCCGCCTGCCCACGCATGACGGTGCTGCTGCTCAAACTGGGGCTGGTGCCGCTGCTGATTGCGGCGGTCACGGCTGCAGGCCGCCGCTGGGGTGCAGGCATGGCGGGCTTTCTGGCGGGTCTGCCGATCATCGTCGGGCCGATTCTGGCGCTGCTCGCCTCGGAACAAGGTGCGGCCTATGCGGCGCACGCAGCGCTGGGTGCGCTGGCCGCGGTGCCGGCCTCGATCGGCTTCGCCCTCGCCTACGCATGGGCCGCGCAGCGTGCCGGCTGGGTGCTGAGCGAATTGTTCGCACTGCTGGCTTGGGCCATCGCGGGCACGCTGGTGCTGGCCTGGCAGCCCGAGTTGCCCCTCGCGACGCTGCTCGGGCTTGCGTGCGCGCTGGCGTTGCCGCGCTGCTTCCCCGCTGACAGCGGCAGCGCTCGGGCATCGGCACACCCGCCGCCACTCGCCGGGCGCATGCTCGCGGGGGCGGTACTGACGCTGGCGGTCACGCTGTCCGCTGCAGTGCTGGACGCACGCATCAGCGGCCTGCTGTCGCTGTTCCCGGTGATGATGAGCGTGATGGCAATCGCCACACAGCGCCACGATGGCGCCGCGTTTGCCGCACGGCTGCTGCAAGGCATGGTGCGCGGCATGATTTCGGTGGTCGCCTTCTGCGCCCTGCTGGCAGCCCTGCTGCCCACGATGGCAGCCGTGCCCGCCTTTACGCTCGCGACGGCATGTGCGCTGGTCGCGCATGGCCTGCGCGCGGGTCTGGCGCGCCGCCCAGCATGAAGTGGCCGACGCGCAATGAGCGGGTGCGCGCGATGCGGCACCGCCTCGAAACACGGGAGTGGCCTCGCCTGCAGATGAGTCTGCTGGTAGCGCTGGCGGGGGCGGCCGGCTTTCTCGGCAATTGGGGCTTGCTGCGTGCCGGCGTCGGCAGCATGGCGCTGCGCTATCCGCTCGCGGTGCTGCTCGCTTGGGGCGCCTTCGTCGCCTTGCTGTGGATCTGGCTCAAGGCGCGCGATCAGGACGGCGGCGCCGACGCGGGCGACACCGGCGACGCGCTCGACCTGTTGCCCGAAGGAAAGGGCTCACACGCCGCAAGCGGCGGCCACGGCACGCCCGAAGCCGGCGCGGGCGACCTGCTCGACGGCCTCGCGGCGGCGGACGAGTTCGCCTTGCCGCTGCTCGCGATCGTATTCGTTGTCACGCTGCTGCTCGCGGCGCTGTGGATCGTGACCGGTGCGCCCACCCTCTTCGCCGAACTGCTGGTCGACAGCGCACTGAGCGCCAGCCTCTACCACCGGATGCGGCATGGTGATGTGCAGCACTGGCTGGAGACCGCCTGGCGAAGCACTCGCAAGCCTTTCATCATCACCGCAGTGATGCTCGCTATTCTTGGCTTCGCGGTACAGACCCTGCACCCGGGCGCGCACACGCTCGGGCAAGCACTCGCCGCCGCGCGGGTCCACGGCGGCTAGGTCGCTGCGCCTTCGCCACGCGCCACCGCCATGCTGGCAGCGAGATCGGCTTCAAGGCATGCGACGACCTCGCGATCCAGCAGGCCGGCAGCGATCAGCCGCCGCAGCTCGGCAAGCACCGCGTCATCCGGCATCGGCGCTCGGTAAGGCCGGTTCTGCACCAGCGCCTGGCACACATCGGCCACCGCGATGATGCGCGCCGGCAGTGGCAGTTGGCCGGCCGCAAGGTGGAAGGGGTAGCCGGAGCCATCGAGCTTTTCGTGGTGGCTTGCCGCCCACAGCGCGATCTCTTCCATGCCGCCGATCCAGTGCAGGATCTGGTAGGTCTCGAAGGAATGCCGCAGCATCGCGGCGCGCTCGCCGGGTTCCAGCGGGGCGGGCTTCTCCAGCACCGCGTCGGGCACGCGCAGCTTGCCAACATCGTGCAGCAGCGCGGCGATCTCGATCCGAGCGCAAGTCGACGCATCGAGCCGCAGATGGCGGGCAAGATGCAGCGCAAGGCGTGCGACGCCCAGTGAATGCTCGGTGGTGAACGGGCTCTTCGCATCAATGATCTGCGCGAACATCAGCGCAAACTGGCGCAGGCCAGCAAGATCGATGTCCGTTGCGAGGCCGCGTTTCGCAACGTCGTGCAGATAGCGCCACAGGTAACGGCGTTCCAGATACAGCCAGAATGCCTCGCGGCGCGAGGCAGCCATGAAGGCGTCGACCAACTCGGGGCAGAACCGGCCGCCAGCGTTGGCGGCAATCGTGCGGCACCCGTCTTCCTTGCGCATCAGATAGTCGGGTGCGCCGTAGAAGGGCGCGGTCAGCGCATCGACACGATCGACAAGAAAAATGAGGTTGGCGTCGCGTGCGACTTCGGGATCGAGATCCGCGGGCATCGCCGACCAGTGCGTGTGGTGCCAGCGCACCACCGGCGCGAGCCGCGTGAGTGCTGGCACATCGGCCAGCAGGCGGGCACCCAGCACACAGTGCGCCTGCGACCCCACCCAGTCGAATTCACCCACCAGATGCTGATGCACCCGCGTCGAAGAAACGCCGCAATCGTGCAGCATGCCGGCGTGCAGCAAGCGCGCGCAGTGGTCGTCGTCGTAGCCCAGCTCGCGTCCGCACTCAGCCGCCATCACGGCAACCCGCTTGCCGTGCAGGTCATCGTCAACACCGACGAGATCGACCGCATCAGACAGCGCAAACACCATGTCCGCCAGCATGACTTCCATGTCCCCTCCCGCGCGGCGCAATGAAGGCTATCGTGGTTCAGCGTGCGATTCCCAGCACGTCGGCATTATCCGCCCACAAGTGGGCTTCGGGCCAGCGTTCGCACCGGCGCCAAGCCGGTGTAATCTCGCTGCTGGCCCCACTCCCCCAAGCCACCGATGCCGAGCCCCCGCCGTTCTCATGAACCAATCACCCTGCGTGTCGCACGCACGCTGGCCACCGCGCTGGGCGAGCGCGACGAAGGCACGCGCGCGCACTGCGAACGTGTCGTCGCGCTGGCCGACATGCTGGGCACCGCCTGCAAACTCAGCCGCACGGAGCTGCGCGTGCTGCACGTGGCGGCCTGCCTGCACGACATCGGCAAACTGGGGGTGCCGGATGACGTACTGCACAACCCCGGCCCGCTCGATGCGGCCGGCTGGGCGGTGATGCGAACCCACCCCGAGCGCGGCCAACGCATCCTTGCGACCCTCGGGTTGGATCACGCCGATGCGGTGGGGCTGGCGATCCGGCATCACCATGAACAGTTCAACGGCGAGGGCTACCCCGACCGCATCGCCGGCGAGGCAATTCCGGTCGTGTCGCGCATCATTGCGATGGCGGACAGCTACGACGCGATCGCCACCCGCCGCGTCTACCGCGATGCGCGCCCGCACCACAACACGATGGCCACGCTGGAAGCCGAGCGCGGACGCAAGCTCGACCCCTGGCTGTTCGACCGCTTCGCCACGCTGATCGAGCACAGCCCGTTGCGGGCGATGTGAGCCGCGTCAGCGAAAATGCGCGTCGTCCGGGTGGCGCGCGCGCCAGGCCGCGTAGGCACGTTCGTACTCGGCCCGCTCGGCGTTGTAACGGTTCCACACGCACTGCTCGCCGCAGCCGCTCTCACAACACTCACCGTCCATCGGTGGTGTTGGCGCCTCGGGGGGAGGATCGAAGGGGTCGTCGTCGTGCTTGTGCATGGAACAAAATCAGGGATTGGATGCCCAGAATGTAACAGCCCTGCGGCGCGCGCCACGGCAGCCCGAAGGCACGCGCCGCCAAACCGGAAAGAGCCAAACCGCCTTCTTCGCCATGCCGACACTGACGCACTTCGCCGACCCGCTGCCCAACCCCAGCCCCGACCGACCGCGACCTGGTCGCCTGATCCGCGGCAACCCCGCGCGCTTGACCTGGACGCTGCATGAAAGCGGCGACGGCCTCACCAGCGCGGGCATCTGGGCCTGCGAACCGGGGGCCTGGCGGATTGCCTTTCCCGCCGGCAAGGAGGAGTACTTCCATGTGCTGGAGGGGCGTATCCGCATCACGGACGTCGCCGGCACGGCACGCGAGTTCGGGCCGGGTGATGCAGGCGTGATCCCGGCCGGCTTCGAAGGCAGCTTTGAAGTGCTCGAAGCCGTACGCAAACACTTCGTCGTGGTCGACCGCGACGCCCAAAAATAGAACCCGGATTTCCCTCACCCCCTGGAGGCCCCGATGCGTATTGCCGTTTTCGACACCCACCCCTACGACGAGCGCGCACTCAACGAAGCGAATGCGGCCGGGGAACACGAACTGGAGTTCTTCGAGGAACGCCTGCACAGCAAGACTGCAGACCTCGCACAGGGCTTCGATGCCGTATGCCCCTTCGTCAATTGCCGCCTCGGCGAGCGCGTGCTGACCAAGCTGGCGAGCTTCGGCGTGAAGCTGGTGACGCTGCGCGCCGCCGGCTACAACGGCATCGACATCGCAACCGCCGAACGGCTCGGCATCAAGGTCACGCGGGTGCCGGCCTACTCGCCGGAAGCGGTGGCCGAGCACAACTTCGCACTGCTGCTAACGCTGATCCGCAAGACGCATCGCGCCTTCAACCGCGTGCGCGAACAGAACTTCTCGCTCGACGGGCTGGAAGGCTTCAACCTGCATGGCAAGACTTACGCCGCGCTAGGCGCGGGCCGCATCGGCCAGTGCGCGCTACGCATCGCAAAGGGCTTCGGCTGCAAGTTACTGGCCTACGACCCGTATGAAAACCCGGCCATCGCGGCCGAGATCGGCTTCGAGTACGTGCCACTGGCGCGGCTGCTTGCCGAGGCCGATGTGATCTCGCTGCATCTGCCGCTGAGCGATCAGAGCCACCACATCATCGACGATGCCGCGATCGCGCAGATGAAGCGCGGCGTGGTGATCGCCAACACCAGCCGGGGCGGCCTGATCGACACCCAGGCGCTGATCGACGGACTCAAAAGCGGGAAGATCGGCGGGGTCGGGTTGGACGTTTATGAGCAGGAAGAAGGCGTGTTCTTCCACGACCTTTCCGACCAGCCGCTGCAAGACGACACGCTGGCGCGGCTGATGACCTTCCCCAATGTGCTGATCACCTCGCACCAGGGTTTTCTCACGCGTGAAGCGCTGGCCGCGATTGCGGGCACCGCACTCGACAACGCAAGCGCCTTCGCACGCGGCGACACGCTTGCCAACGAGGTACGCAGCGCTTAACGGTAGCGTTGCAGCAGCGCAGCGAATTCGCCGGAAGCAACGAGTTCGCTGAGCGCCTGTTCGAGTGAGCCGAGCAGGCGCTGCTGCGTCGAGGCGCGCGACAGCGTCAGGTAGGTCGGCTGGCCTGCAATGCGGAAAGCGGCCTTGTCAAAACGCGCGCCCGATTCGCGCGTCAGCCAGTCCGCCTCCGCCTCGGGTATCACCACGGTGTCGAGCCGGCCGGCCTGCAGCTTGCGCAGCGCGGTGGCATAGCTGTCGGAGACGTCCTTCGCGAGCTTCGGATCGTGGTCGAAAGCGGGCGAATAGGATTTGCCCATCTCGACGCCGATCTGCAGCCCGGCCAGATCCTCGTAGCGCTCGATGCGGGGGCCGCCGGGCCGCACGAGGAAGCGTTTATCCACCGCGGGCAGGCTGGGTTGCAGGTAGTGCAGGAAGGCGGCGCGTTCGGGCGTCAGCAGCAGGCCGATCATCAGGTCAGCCTCGCCCTGGCGCATCATCGCCAGCCCGCGCGCCGGCGGCACTTCTACGAAGCGCAGCCGGCAGCCGGCACGTTGCGCGACGCGTTTGATCAGATCGAAATAAATGCCACGCGGCTCCACGTCACCGAAGATGCGGAAAGGCGGTGCCTGATCACCCACCACGGTCAGCGTCGGCACAGCATCGGCCGCCGCGCCATTGAAGGCGGCGCCGAACAGCAGCAGAGCCAGCAGCAGGCGACGTGTCATTCCCAGATGACGGGCTGTTCCTCGGCGAGCGAGTACTGCATCAGCTCGATCAGCGGCGCGGCGCGCTGCCATAGCGCGACCGGCCCCTCCATGCCGCGCGGTGCATCCTCGTCGTCTGAATCTTCCGACACGGCCGGCGCACGCGCCTTGTCGGCGGCCACCGCGTCGCGCAGCGCAGCGATCGCGCCCGGCAACTGCACGACGGTGACGATGCCGCGGGTGTCCTCAGGGTCCTTGCCAATCACCGCGAGCAAGACCTTGGCGACCTTGCCGAACATGATGACGTCGCCCGCCGCGCGGGACTTGAATGTGATGATGGACATGCTGCGCTCCTGTTGCGCGGATTGTAGCGGTGCAGGCAGAGCCGCCGCAGCCGGGTAATATCGCGCATCCCCCCGCACTGGCCGCAAACATGAAACGACTCGACCAACTGCTTGAACGCAATGAGGAATGGGCCCGCGAGATGATCGCGGCAGACGGCGAGTACTTCTCGCGTCTGGTCGCCCAGCAGAATCCCGAATACCTCTGGATCGGCTGCTCCGACAGCCGCGTGCCCGCCAACCAGATCGTAGACCTTGCGCCGGGTGAAGTGTTTGTCCACCGCAACGTCGCCAACCTGGTGGTGCACACCGATCTGAACTGCCTGTCAGTGCTGCAGTATGCCGTTGATGTGCTGCGTGTGAAGCACATTCTGGTGGTCGGCCACTATGGCTGCGGAGGCATCAAGGCCTCGCTGAACGATCTGCGCCTCGGCCTGGTGGATAACTGGCTGCGCCATGTGCAGGACGTGCGCGACAAACATCGCGAGCAACTGGCGACGATCGACGACGAGAAGGCGAAGGTCGATCGGCTGTGTGAGCTGAACGTCGTTGAACAGGTGGTCAACATCGCGCAGACCACCGTCATGAAGGATGCCTGGCAGCGCGGCCAGCCCGTCATGGTACATGGCTGGTGCTATGGCCTGCAGGATGGTCTGGTGCGTGATCTGGACATGAGCATCGGGCGCGAGCGCGACCTGCGCGACGCCTACATCGCCGCGGTTGGCGTGCAATGAGAAAGGGCCGCGGCCGCTTCGTGGGTGGCATCGCGGCCTGAAGGCACGCTGTAATTCGGCTGGCGCGCAGCGTCAGCCGCGGCAGTTCGCGTCCCGACGCGGCTTGGCCTGCGCCACCGCAACGGGTTTGGCCGGGCCCAACTTTGCCTGATCGGCCACGCTGCGACGGCCGACCACAACGATGCGCGGCACCGGCGCATCCGCTTGCAGCGGCATCGTGATCGGCGCCTTGCCGGGCCGTGAGCCTTGGTCGGCCGCCTGGGCAGTGCCCGCACCCAGCAGTGCCGCCAGCAACAATACGGTGGATTTCATCGCTTCCTCATTTCTGCCCATGCCGCCGGATGGGCTTCGGCCGCGCGGCGGGAGGACTCGGGGTAGAGCGGGGCCGCGCAGGCTGGCATCAAACGCCCGCCGCATGTCGGCACCATGTCGCTGGCCGGGCGCCGTGTATCGTTCTGTGTCCCGCTCGCCGAGCGACAAGTGCTGTTACTGCGCAGGTGTCAGCGCACCGCGCTTGGCGGTATAAACGCAGCATGGAACAGATGCCCCACATCCTGATCGTCGATGACGATCGCGAGATCCGCGCCCTGCTCGCCGCTTATCTGGGCCGCAACGGCTGCCGTGTGAGCCTGGCCGGCGAAGGCCGACAGATGCGCGAAGTGATGGAAGCCTCGCGCATCGACCTCGTCGTGCTCGACCTGATGATGCCCGGCGAAGACGGCCTTTCGCTGTGCCGCACGCTGCGCGGCACCGGTGATCGCACACCGGTGATCATGCTGACCGCGCGCGGCGAACCGGTGGACCGCATCCTCGGCTTGGAGATGGGCGCCGACGACTACCTGCCCAAGCCCTTCGAGCCGCGCGAACTGCTCGCCCGCATCCGCAGCGTGCTGCGGCGTGCGCAGGCGCTGCCGACCAACCTGAGCACGCCCGGCGCACGCAACTTCCGCTTCGAGGGCTGGCATCTGGCGGTCGAGACACGCCAGCTGACCTCGCCCGACGGCGTGCTGGTGCCACTATCGGGCGCCGAGTTCCGCCTGCTCAACGCCTTCCTTACCCACCCTGGCCGGGTGCTCAACCGCGACCAGCTGATGGATCTGACGAAGGGCCGCGATGCCGACCCCTTCGACCGCTCGATCGACCTACAGGTCAGCCGGCTGCGCACGCGGCTCGGCGAGGATGCGCGCAGCCCGCGGCTGATCAAGACGGTGCGCAGCGAGGGCTACGTCTTCGCGGTACCGGTCGAGACCGAGGCGGCCTGATGAAACTGCGCCTGATCCCGAAGTCGCTCGCGGTCCGCATCTTCTTTCTGATGGCTGGCGGCATTGTCGCTGCCACCTTCCTGTCGCGCTGGGTGATCGAAAAGCTCTACACCAACGAACTGGAACAACTCGGCCGCACCTCGGCGATCGAGCGCATCAGCGATGTCGTGCGGGTGCTCGATGCGCTGCCGCGCGAGCAACGGCCGCAAGCCGCCGCGGGGATCTCCTTCGAGCGCCTGACGGTCAGCTTCCCGGCGCAGATCGGCAATGGCGTCGAAGTCGAGCCGGCGCTGAGCGAAAAACTCGCACGCGGCATCCGCCGCGCACCGGGAAAGGTCAGCCTCGAAGCGCTGCCGCCGCCGCCCTGCACACCTGAGGTGATGCCGGACTGCAAGGATCTCGCCAAACGTTTCGCAGCGGAACTGGCGCTCGCCGACGGACAGCCGGTGCGGGTGGAGTACACCACGCGCTGGATCAAGATCGGCGACGCCGACTGGGTGCCCTGGGTGATCGGCATCGCGATGCTGGTGGTGCTGGCATGGCTGTCGGTGCGCATTGCGACGCGGCCGCTGCGCGCGCTGGCCGAACACGCAACCGGGCTCGGGCGCGATCTGCGCCGCACGCCGCTGGACGAGAACGGCCCAACCGAGGTGCGCGACGCCGCGCACGCCTTCAATACCATGCAAGCGCAGATCCGCCGCCAGATCGACGAACGCACGCAGATGCTGGCTGCGATCGCGCACGACCTGAAGACACCGCTCACCCGCATGCGGCTGCGGCTCGAACTGATCGACGAGGATGCGCTGCGCAACAAATTCGGCGAAGACCTCGGTGCAATGCAGTCGCTGATCGATGAGGGGCTGGATTTCGCCCGTAGCGTGGATGCGCAGGAACAAGCGCAGCGGATCGACCTTTCCGCCCTGCTCGACAGCCTCTGCGAAGACGCCCGCGACGCCGGCCAGGCGGTGGCTTTCAAGGGTGAGGCCGGCATCATCATCGCCGCACGCGCCAACGCACTGCGGCGGGTGTTCCTGAACCTGATGGACAACGCGGTGAAATACGGCGGCGATGCGGAAGTGAGCGTCGGCCGCCATGGCGGCGACATTACCGTGCGGGTGCGCGACCACGGCCCCGGCGTCCCGCCCGATCAGCTGGAAAACGTGCTGAAACCCTACTTCCGCCTCGAAGGCTCACGCTCGCGCGAAACCGGCGGCACCGGCCTTGGCCTCGCGATCGCGGCCAACCTCCTCGGCGCCCAAGGCGGCCGCCTCAAGCTCCGCAACCACCCGGACGGCGGACTGGAAGCGGAAGTGCGGATCGGGGCCTAACGCGCCGGCGCGGGCTGTGAACTTGCCGGTTTTGGCGTCGCGTCACCCGGCTTGGTCTGCTTTGCAGCCTGCTTGGCAGCGTATTCGCGTTGCTTGGCCTCGTAGTGCTCGCGATCACGCTTGGCCTGTTCGGCGCGCGCTGCCGCCTCGCGGGCATCCTGCGCGCGCTTGGTGGCAAGCTCGGTCTCCCGTTGTTTGCGGCTCGCCTGCTCAGCCTTGGCGTGTTGCGGGCCTTCTGCGAGACGACGGTTGTGCTCGGCTTGTCGACGCGCGCTCTCCTGCTGTTGCAAGGCACGCGATGCCTCGGAATCATCAGCCTGTCGCTGTTGTTGGCTGGCTCGCTCGGGCCGTCCGGCCTCGCGTTCCGCATCTCGCGCGGCCACTTCACGCGCCTTGACGGCACGCTCCAGCCGGCTGGCAGCAACTTCCTTCTCGCGCACGGCCTTGCGGCGCGCCACCAGCGATTCGTGCAACTGGTCGCGACAGCGATTGACAAGAATCTTGCCCGCGCATTCAGCTTCACCCGCCACGCGGTCGCGCTCGATCGTTGCGAACTCGGCCGCGGCCGCGGCGCGCAATTGCTCGGCCTGCTGGCGATCGGCCTTGTCGCGTGCCGAGCCCTCATCGTCGGCCATGGCCGGCACAGCAAACATAGCGAGGACTAGGAGAAGAGGCGTGACGGAACGCGACATGCGGAAAGACGGAATCGGGGAGGCAGAACGATAGCCGATTTTGCAGCGCAGCGCGCCGTTACAATTGTGGGTTTTCGCAGCCCGGCCTTCTCATGATCCTCTTCCGCAACCTCGTCATCGCCCGCGGCGCCAAGCGCCTGATCGACGGCGCCAGCCTGCAGATCCACCCCGGCTGGCGCATCGGCCTCGTCGGCGCCAACGGCAGCGGCAAATCCACGCTGTTCGCCGCGCTACGCGGGCTGCTGCATGCGGAGTCGGGCGATCTGGAGATGCCTGCGACGTGGACGATCGCCCATGTGGCGCAGGAGACCCCGGCGCTAGACCAGCCGGCGATCGAATACGCGCTCGACGGCGACGCTGAACTGCGCCGGCTGGAGGCCGAGCTCAAAGTCGCCGAGGAGAAACACGACGGTCACCGCATCGGCGAAATCCACGCCCGCCTGCTGGAGATCGACGCCTACGGCGCACGCGCACGCGCCGCGGCGCTGCTGGATGGCCTCGGCTTCCTGCCGAACGAGATCGAGCGCCCGGTGGCGAGTTTCTCCGGCGGCTGGCGTATGCGACTGAACCTCGCGCAGGCGCTGATGTGCCGCTCCGACCTGCTGCTGCTCGACGAACCGACCAACCACCTCGACCTCGACGCGGTGATCTGGCTGGAGAAGTGGCTGGCCGGCTACCGTGGCACCCTGGTGCTGATTTCGCACGACCGCGATTTCCTCGACGGCACGGTGGACCATGTGCTCTACCTCGCCGACCAACGCCTCACGCTCTACACCGGCAACTACTCGGATTTCGAAAGCCAGAAGGCCGCGCAACTGGCGCAACAGCAGTCGATGTTTGAGCGCCAGCAGCGTGAAGTGGCCCACCTCGAAAGCTACATCAACCGCTTCCGCGCCAAGGCCACCAAGGCGCGCCAGGCACAGAGCCGGATCAAGGCGCTGGACCGCATGGAGCGCATCGCCGCCGCGCACGTCGACACGCCCTTCGATTTCACGATCCCGGCGCCCGAGCGCGCGCCGGACCCGATGCTGGTGCTCGACCGCGTTGCCGCCGGCTATGCCGAAAAGCGCGTGCTGGAGAATGTGGCGCTGACGTTGCGCCCCGGCATGCGCATCGGCCTGCTCGGCCCCAACGGCGCCGGCAAGTCCACGCTGATCCGCCTGCTAGCCGGTGAAGCGACGCCGCTCGCTGGCGAGCGCATCGAGGCCAAGGGCCTTGCCGTAGGCTACTTCGCGCAGCACCAGCTTGAACACCTGCGCGAAGACGAATCGCCGCTCTCACACTTCGTCCGCCGCGAGCCGCAGACGCGCGAGCAGGATCTGCGCAACTACCTCGGTGGCTTCGATTTCCGCGGCACGATGGCGGATACCCCGATCGGCCCCTTCTCGGGTGGCGAAAAGGCGCGGCTGGCGCTCGCGCTGCTGGTGCGTGGCCAGCCGAACCTGATGCTGCTCGATGAGCCGACCAATCACCTCGATCTGGAAATGCGCCACGCGCTGACCAAGGCCCTGGCCGAGTACGAGGGCAGCATGGTGCTGGTCTCGCACGACCGCGCGCTGCTGCGCACCGTGTGCGACGCCTTCCTGCTGGTGGCGGACGGCAAAGTCGAAGCCTTCGACGGCGACCTCGACGACTACCTCGCCTGGCTCGAAGCGCGCCGCGCCCGCACCGCCGCCGCCAACGTCTGCCAGGTTGCCGCACAGGACAAGGCCGAGCGCCTGCAGGCGCGCGCCGACGAGAAGGCGGAACGGCAAGCCAAGATCGCCCGCCGCCGCCCGCTGGTGAAGGAACTCGAACAGCTCGAACGCAAGATGGAAGGCTGGAACGGTGAGAAGAAACTGCTCGATGCCCGCCTCGCCGACCCGGCGCTCTACAACGGCAGCACCGACAACGCGCAGATCCAGACCCTGCTCAAGCGCCAGGGCGAACTGAGCACGCTGATCGACGACGGCGAACTGCGCTGGTTGGAAATCCACACTGAGCTGGAAGAGATCGGCGAGGTTTGACAGCCCGCCTGTCCGCGTCCGACATGAGCGCAGAGCGCGCGTAGGCGGCGCGTCGCCGCTACGCTTGGCGCACCCTCAGCGGCCGGCCAGGCAGCCCAGCAGATCTGGCAGCGGCGTGCGTTCGGCGCTCGCCACCCCCTCGTAGTTGATGCCGTTGCGGCGCACGATCACGGACTTGGCATCCGGTTTGAGCGGGAACCAGTATTCGGTGCGCCCGCCGACCACCGGCACCACCTTCACGCTGGCACCATCCAGCAGCGCCAGAACGATGGGGTGATTGAAGTTCAACGCTTCGCCAACCGGCTTCAGGCGCTCGTCGCGCATCTGGCGAACCAGGGGTTGGAGCCGGTTGTTGATGCAGTTCTGCTGCGCTTCGTTGGCAGCGTCGGGGCCGTACAGCGACATCGTGATACCGCCGTTCTGCCACACGGTGTTGGGCGTCGCGGATTGCGCGATCGGGCTGATCAGGGCCGCGCCTAGCGCGAGCAGGGTAAGTCGGGCTACGTGCATGAATGGGTTTCCGTTCTTCGGGCGAGCAGCGCAAACACCTGCGCCTCGCCTAGACACAGAGTCTACCCGATGCCCTCGTCATCAGCGTTGGCCTGCCGCGATCAGGTGATCGCAGCCAAGCGCCCGCAAGTTGCGATGACTCCCGACGCGAGCGCAAATCCGGGCGATAATGGCGCCCACAGCAACGATCGCTCAGAGGCCGTTCGCTGATCGTCGGGCCTCATGCCACGCCGGTCACCGGCCCTCCTCAGTTCGGTTCCCGCTCGGACACCGATTGCCCTCCGGCGCGGCCTACCCGGCCCGCCGATGCGCCATCCCGTACCACTCGCCCTGCACGCCCACCGGTGTGCCCGGGCTTTGCCGCGTCAACGCGAAGGATCTGCCATGCCCCACGCCAATACCCGAACCCGCATCCGTGGAATGAACCGCCGCCAGCGCAAGAAGATCCGCGTCGGCGAATTCCAGGAGTTCGTTTTCGCGTTCCGGCTGGCGACCCACTCGCCGCTGTCGGCCAGCGAGTTCGCACACTTCTCGGAAGCCTTCGGCCGTTTCGTCGGCGACACCGGCCCGATCGTCGGTGGCATGGCCCGCCTGGAAGAAGACGGTGCAATCTTCGGCAGCGTGGCGTCGCGCCACCGCGGCTCACCGAGCGAGGCCAACCGCGTAGCGGTCGAGGGCTGGTTCAGCGCGCGCGCCGAAGTCGCCAAGATCGAAGTCGGCCCGATGTTCGACGCCTGGCGCTGAATCCCGCGCAAGACGCCCGGCGTTAAGCCGGGCTTAATTCAGCCTAAGCAGGTCTTAATCCAGCCGTTTGCAGAATGCAGTCGTGCACTCGATGACGAGTCGCCGAACCAAGCAAACAACCGGAGAATGACCATGAAGAAGCTGATCCTTGCCGTGTCTGCCCTGACCTTCGCTGCCGGCGTGTTCGCTGCCGATGCCGCACCCGCCGCGAAGACCGCACCGACCGCCACACCGGCGGTGAAGACCGCCGAAGCGGCCAAGACGAGCAAGACCGAAACGGCGGCGCCGGCCAAGCAGAGCGAGGCGGTT
Source organism: Niveibacterium sp. (assembly GCF_041909475.1). Taxonomy (NCBI): domain Bacteria; kingdom Pseudomonadati; phylum Pseudomonadota; class Betaproteobacteria; order Rhodocyclales; family Rhodocyclaceae; genus Niveibacterium; species Niveibacterium sp. Next base: position 71,651 of record NZ_JAYRDJ010000018.1, read on the forward strand.
GCCACAACGACCCCGACGAAGACCAGCGCACCCGCGAAGAAGGCGAAGACGCACAAGGTGAAGGCCAGCAAGGCGCACGCAGCGCCGGCCGGCACCCCGACTGAAGCGCCGAAGAAGTAAGCGCCGCGAACACCAATCAGACGGGCCGGGCTCCATAGCGAGCCCGGCCCGTTTGTTTTTGCACCGATAGGGCGAAACAATCGCCGCGACAGCAAGATGCAATTCGACCGGGCCTCGGGGGGCGCGCGACACTGCAAGCTCAACCACGCGACCGGGAGCCGCGCCATGACCCAGCTGATCCTTGCCCTGTCGGGCAGCCGCGAGGCGAGCTTGCCGCCCGCCACGCTGCGCCGCATGGTCGGCCCGGGCCTGATGGTCGCGGTCGGCTACATGGACCCGGGCAACTGGGCGACCGACATCGCCGGTGGCGCCGCTTTTGGCTACCGGCTGCTCGCGGTGGTGGTGTTCGCCAGCGTGCTGGCTATGGGCTTCCAGGTGCTGGTGGCGCGGCTCGCGCTGGCGACCGGCGAGGATCTTTCCTGCCTCACGCGCCGGCACTTGCCTTCCCCGGTTGCCAAGGCGGCGTGGCTGGCGGGCGAGGCGGCGATTCTCGCGACCGCGCTGGCGGAACTGATCGGCGGCGGTATCGCCCTGAACCTGCTGCTCGGCCTGCCGCTGCCAGTCGGCGTGGTGCTGACTGCGATCGGCACGATCAGTGTGCTGTCGGTGTCGCGGCTGCGCAGCGGTACGCATGAACAACTGGTGAGTGCGCTGGTGGCGATCGTCGCGCTCGCCTTCCTGCTGCTGCTGGTGAAGATCGGCCCCGATTGGGGCGCGGCCGCGCAGGGCGTGGCGCAGACCGGCAGCGCACTGGCCGATCCGAAGGGCCTGATGATCGCGCTGGGCATCCTCGGTGCGACGCTGATGCCGCACAACCTCTACCTGCACGGCAGCGAGATCGCCCGCCGTGCGCAGGGCCTCGGCGTGCAGGCACGCATCGACGCGTTGCGCGTGACGCGCAACGACACCGTGGTTTCGCTGACGCTGGCGATGGCGATCAACGGCGCGATCATGATCGTTGCAGCCGCCTCGCTGGCCGGTGGCGCCGATGTCAGCAGCCTCGACGGCGCCTACGCGGCGATGCGCGACCAGCTCGGCCCGCTCGCTGCGATTGCCTTCGGCGTGGCGCTTTACGCCGCCGGCCAAAGTTCAGCGATCACCGGTGTGATGGCGGGCAGCGCACTGACGCGCGGCTTCCGTGGCGAAACCGGGTCCGAACGCCTGCGTGGCATCGTGACCCGGCTCGCGGCGGTGACCATCGCGCTCGCCTTCATGGCCTGGCGCGGCGTGGGTGACCCGGACGGCCTGCTGGTGCTGAGCCAGGTGGTGCTGGGCCTTGCCCTGCCCTTCGCGCTGGTACCACTGGCGTGGCTGGCCTGCCGTAGCGAACTGATGGGCCGGCTTGCGCTGGGGGGCTTCGCGAAGGTGGCCCTGGTTTCCGCCACGACGCTGATCGTGCTGCTCGATCTCTACCTCGTTGGCGCGAGCTTCTGAGCTGAGTCAGCAAAACCGCGGCGGCTGGCTTTGCAGGCCCGGTATCGCGCCGCAAGATGGGCGCTCGCCGTTCGAGGGCCACGCCGATGCGCCGACTGTTGATTGCGCTGCTGTTCACCGTATCCGCCTGCGCCAGCGCGCCGGACTACGCGCCACCCGCCGCACCGTCGCTCAAGCGTGCCGCACCGGAAACTGTCGGCCCACACGGCTTTCTGCATGCGGCCGGCGCCCGCTGGGTAGACGGCGCGGGCATGCCCGTGCGGCTGCGCGGCATCGCCTTCGGCAACGAGGTCTACTCGAAGAACCCGCTGCCGACGGCCCACCACGGCGAAGCCGACTACGCGCGGCTGCGTGCGATGGACATGAACCTGGTGCGCTTCTACCTCTACTACGGCACGCTGGAAGACGACGCGGCGCCCTTCCACTACAAGGACGAGGGCTGGGCCTGGCTCGACCGCAACATCGCGTGGGCACGCGCACACGGCGTGTACCTGATCCTGAATGTGCATGCGCCGCAGGGCGGCTTCCAGTCGCTCGGTGAGGGCGGTGCGCTCTGGTCGCAGCCGGCCAACCAGGATCGCTTCGTCGCGATGTGGCGGGCCATTGCGGCGCGCTATGCGAACGAGCCGGTGATCGCCGGCTACGACCTGCTCAATGAGCCTGTCGTGCCGCACGACAAGCGCGAATGGCAACGCCTGGCGCAGCGCACCGCCAACGCGATCCGCGAGGTCGACCGCCGCCACAGCGTGATCGTCGAGCGCGTGAACGCCGTCGCCGGAAAGTGGGACAACGATGCCGAGATGAACTTCGTCACCATCGACGACCCCAACGTCGTCTACACCTTCCACTTCTACGAACCCTTCGCCTTCACGCACGCGCACGCCCCCTGGGCCGGCATGGCGCGTGTGGAAGGTGGCCAGTGGGGGCCGTCACGGCGCGCCGAACTCGCCGCCGGCCTGCAACGCTACCTCGACTGGGGCGCGCGCCATCGCGTGCCGCTCTACCTCGGCGAATTCGGGCTGATCCGCGCCGCGTTCGAGGCGAATCGCAACGGCATCGGCTGGGCCGCCGACATGGTCGATCTGGCCGAAGCCGCCGATCTGCCCTGGACCTGGCACAGCTATCACGAAGACCACTTCGCGCTGTACTACGGCTACGGCATGCCGATCGACCCGGACAAGGCCAACCATGCGTTGATCGATTTGTTCCGCGACAAACTCGCGCGCTGACGCGGTGCACGGGCCGCCAAAGCGGCGCAAGATGCCGGCATCCCGCCGCCGACCGGAGTTCCGCATGTCCGCTGCCCTTCGCACATCGCTGCTCGCGCTCACCTTGGGTTGCTTCGCAGGCGCCGGCTTTGCGGCCGACGCGCCGTGCACGCCGAGAAAACTCGGTTTCGACCAGCCCGGCTGGACCCACCGCCCGCTGTCGAAGACCAAGCGCGATACGAAGTACACGCTGCTCGACAACGGCGGCACCAAGCTGCTGCATGCGGAGGCCGATGGATCGGCCTCGTTCTTCGCGAATGCCCTCGCCAGCCCGGTGAGCGCACCGCCACGGCTGAGCTGGCGCTGGAAAACCGACGCTGCGGTGCCGGGCGCCGACAACCGCGACAAGACGAAGGAAGACGCACCGCTGCGCGTGATCGTGGCCTTCGATGGTGACATCTCGACCTTGCCGGAAGCCGAGCAGAAGCGCTTCACGCGCGCCAAGCGGCTGCTTGGCAAGGACGTGCCCTATGCGGTGCTGATGTACACCTGGAGCGACAAGATCCCCAACGACACGGTGGTGCCCTCGGCCCACAGCAGTCAGGTCAAGATGATCAGCATCGCAGCCGGCGCGCTCGGGCAGTGGCAAAGCGTGTCGCGCGACCTCGCGGCCGACTATCGCCGTGCCTGGGGCAGCGAAGCGGGGCCGGTGCTGGGTGTGGCGGTGATGAGCGACACCGACAACACCGGCGCGAAGGCCAGCGGCGACTACGCGGATATCGCCCTCGAATGCGCCCGCTGAAGCTGTTACGCGCCGCCCTGGTCGCCGGTGCGGTAGCCATCGGTGGCTGCGCGACGCTGCCGGCCGATATCGCGCGCACCGAATCCCATACCCTGAGTGACACCGCCGACACACGGCTCGGCCGCGCCGCGGCACCCCGATTAGCCGCCCACGCTGGCGATAACGGCTTCCGGCCGCTGCCCGACGGTGTCGACGCCCTGCTTGCGCGGCTCGCACTGGCGAAGGCGGCGGATCGCACGCTCGATCTGCAGTACTACATCTGGCGCGACGACCTGACCGGCCGCCACCTCGCCCATGCGCTGCTCGACGCCGCCGATCGCGGCGTGCGCGTGCGGGTGCTGCTCGACGACATCGGTACCGGCGCCGACGACGCGGTGCTGCTGGCGCTCGATGCGCATCCGAACATCGAGATCCGCCTCTTCAACCCGGTCGCCAACCGCAGCTTCCGCATGCTGGGCATGGTCTCGGACTTCGAGCGCACCAACCGGCGCATGCACAACAAGGCCTTCATCGCCGACAACCAGGCCGCGATCCTCGGCGGCCGCAACATCGGCGACGAGTACTTCGACGCCGGCAGCGACGTCGCCTTTGGTGACCTCGACGTGCTGACCCTCGGCCCGGTGGTGCCGGAGGTCTCGGCCAGCTTCGACAGTTTCTGGAACGCCGCAGCCTCGTTGCCGATCGCAGCGCTCGCCGGGCGCGCTGGCGACGCAGCAGCGCTCGCAAGTACCCGCGCGGCACTCGATGACTTCGTAGTGGCAGAAAACGAAAGCCCGTATGTCCAGGGCCTTGCCGCGGAGGTTGCGCGCGTGACGGACGAGCGCGACGGCCAGTGGTTCTGGGGCAAAGCGCGGCTGCTGCACGACGACCCGAACAAGATCCAGCATGCACCCGGGCAGGCACAAGGCACCCTGCTGACCCAGTTCGGCAACATCGGCGACGAGGTGCGCACCGACCTGTTCGTGGTGTCGCCCTACTTCATCCCTGGTGACGCTGGCGTTGCCTGGTTTCGCAAGCTCACCGATCGCGGCGTGAAGGTCACCATCCTGACCAACTCGCTCGCAGCCAGCGACGTCGGCGCCGTGCACTCGGGCTACAAGCGCTATCGCGAGGCGCTGCTTGAGGCTGGCGTGCGGCTCTATGAACTCAAGCCCACCGCCATCGAAGCAGCAAAGGACAAGAAGAAGAAGCTGTTTGGCGCGTCGCGCGCATCGCTGCACGCCAAGACCTTCCTGTTCGACCGGCACGCCGTGTTCATCGGATCCTTGAACCTCGACGCGCGATCGATCGAACTCAACACCGAGATCGGCCTGCTCTGCGACAGCGCGGACATGACGCGCCGCATGGCCGAAGGGCTGGAGAACAATCTCGATGCCGTCGCGTGGCGGCTCGCGCTGGCACCCGATGCGAACGGCCGAAAGCAACTGGTCTGGATCGAACAAACGCCGGACGGCGCACTGACGCGCACCGAAGAGCCGGATGTTGGCCTGATGCGCCGTATCGGCGTGTGGTTCCTTGGCCTGCTGCCGATCGAATCGCAGCTCTAGCCAGCGTTTGGCGGTCCGCAGCGCTCGAACGGCGTGCGATCGAGCAAGTCGTAGCGGGTCGTACTGCCGTCCACTTCCTTCAGCTCGAAGGCGTCCTTGCCGAGCGGCGTGATCGCGTTTACATCCGGCGGCCAGACCAGGCCGGTGTCGTACATCCACACGATCTGCTTGCCGGCAATGCCCCAGGAGCCGGACATCGCGGTGCGCGGCCGCGCGGTGTCGCGATACGCATCGGCACGGAAGCTGCCGTCTTCGTCCAGCACCACGCGGTAGTGCTCGTTACCACGCGTCGCCGCCCAGATGCCGACGTATTCGCAGGGCGTATTGGGCAGCGCGTCGAACAGCTTGCGACGCTCGGCGAAGCTGCGCCGACCGGCTTCGTCCGACTTCGCATCGACGCAGGCGACGAAGGCCTTGGTCGATTCCAATGCCGTGCGCTGTTTGGGATCGAAGCGGGTGGCGTTCTTGCACTGAAGCACCACGTTCGCTTTCTCGATGCGGCCGTTGCTGCACGACAACGGCGCGGTGACGAGGCCGATCGCCACCGCCACTGCAATCAACGACCACAGCAGCCGCGTCGGCGTAACGCCGAGGTAAGGGTTGTCCATATTGGTTTCTCGATGCGCCGGCCGCAGTGCGCAAACGCCCAGCGGCGCGGCCCGGTTCGCCGGTGACGCCGCTCAGCGACCCAGTACGTCGCGCAGCGCGGCGGTGCAGAGGCGGATGTTCTCGACGCGTGCACCGTAACCCATCACGCCGATACGCCACACCTTGCCGGCCAGCGCGCCGAGGCCGGCACCAATCTCCAGCCCGTAGTCGCTGAGCAGCGCCGCGCGCGCGGCGGCGTCATCCACGCCAGCCGGGATACGCACTGCGTTGAGCTGCGGCAGTCGCGCATCGGGCCGCACGACGAATTCGATACCCATCGCTTCGAGCTTGTCACGCAGCATCTCGTGCATCGCGCGGTGGCGCGCCCAGGATGCTTCCAGCCCCTCTTCTGCCAGCATCACGAGCGATTCGTGCAGGCCGTAGAGCGGGTTCACCGGCGCGGTGTGGTGGTAGGTGCGCTTGCCGGCGCCGGACCAATAGCCGAGCACCAGGTTCAGATCCTGGAACCAGCTCTGCACCGGATGCTTGCGCGCCTTCAGCTTCGCCACCGCGCGTTCGCCAAAGCTCACCGGCGAGAGGCCTGGCGTGCTCGAAAGACACTTCTGGCTGCCCGAGTACGCCGCGTCGATGCCCCATTCGTCGAGCAGCACCGGCACGCCGCCGAGCGAGGTGACGCAGTCCATGATCGTCAGCGCATCGTGTTCGCGTGCGATCTGCGCCAGCGTGGCGGCGTCCGACAGTGCGCCGGTCGAGGTTTCGGCATGCACGAAGGCGAGGATGCGCGCCTGCGGATGCGCCTGGAAGGCCTTGCGCACCTTGTCCGGGTCGACCGGCGCACCCCATTCGTCTTCCACGATCACCGGCGTGCCGCCGCAGCGCCGCACGTTCTCGGCCTGGCGGCCGCCGAACACGCCGTTGACACACACGATCACGGTATCGCCCGGTTCAACCAGGTTCACGAAGCAGGTTTCCATGCCGACCGAACCGGGCGCGGAGACCGGGAAAGTCAGTTCATTCTTCGTCTGGAAGGCCCAGCGCAGCAGGGTCTTGAGTTCTTCCATCATGCCGGTGAAGGCGGGGTCGAGGTGGCCGACCGTCGGCAGCGCCATCGCCTGCAGCACACGCGCCGGTACATCGCTCGGGCCGGGGCCCATCAGCACGCGACGGGGCGGGTGGAAAGAGGTGATCTGCGGCGCGCTGCGGTCCATGTACGGCTCCCCGACGGGTTCTGTTGAGTCGGCGATGGTGGTGCCGCGGGTGCGGGCTGGTCAAGCCCGCAACAACCCTATGCCGGCTCGGCTAGCGCACGGCGGTGGCCGCGGATCGCCGTCGGTGCGAAACCGAAACGGCTGCGAAAGCGCGATGCGAAGCGCGAGGCGGATTCGTAACCGACCGCCTCCGCGATGCGCGTGACCGGCATTGCGGTGGATTGCAGCAGCTGCATTGCGCGCGTCATGCGCACATCGACCAGCAGTTCGCTCAGCGCCGTGCCTTCGGCCGCGAGGCGGCGGCGCAGCGTGGCCTCGCTGATCGCCATGGCGCCGGCAACCTGGTCGGTGTTCCACGCGCGGCCCGGTTCGGCGTCGAGCAGCCCACGCACCCGCCGCACGAAGGACGGCGGCGGCGCCTCGGCGAAGCGGCCGCCGTGATGGGCGAGCCACACCAGCAGCTCGGCCATGCGGTGGCGCGCGACCCCTGCGGGCACCGTGTCGGCCTGCGCGATCGCGTCGCGCGCATGCAGGCAGGCGTTGGCGAAGGCGTCGCCCTGCGGGTGGATCGCCAGCACATCGCGGATCGGCGGTGCGTCGCAAACCTGTGCGGCCAACAGCGCCGGCTCCCACACCAGCCAGAAAGCCTCGTAGCGGCCGTCCGGGCCAATCCGGTTGGTCACATCGAAATGCTGCCCGCCGGCAATCGCCAGCGCCTCGCCGGCGTGCAACACGCAGTCGCCATCGGCCCAGCTGAGCGCCTTCTCGCCGTGCGTGATGAAGATCAGGATCGGCGTGTCGATGAACACCCGCGCAAAGCGCAGCGCCTGTCGCTGCACGATGCGCGCGGTGCTGCCGACGCCGGGGCGGGTGTGGATCTCGGGGCTCATGGGTCACATGGCGGATGTGGATACCCGCCAGTGTCGCCGATCTGCACCCCTCAGCGCGCGCCGGTGGCGGTGAGCGCAGCGCGGCCGAGCGTAACGCTGCGCATCATGAAACCGAGCATCGCCGGCGTGGCGTGAGCGGGCAGGTCGAAGCGTTCCACACTCAGCGCATGCACGGTGACGATGTAGCGGTGCGTTTCGCCCTCCGGCGGGCAGGCGCCGAGGAACCCGGGCTGGCCAGTATCGGTGTTGAGCTGCATCGCGGCCGCCGGCAGCTTGCCCGCTGCGCTGCCGGCGCCGGCCGGCAAGGCGCTCGTGTCGGCCGGCAGGTTCGCGACGACCCAGTGCCACCAGCCGGAGCCGGTCGGTGCATCCGGGTCGTACATCGTCACCGCAAAGCTCCTGGTGCCGGCGGGCGCGTTGTCCCAGCGCAGATCGGGCGAGAGGTTGCCGCCACTGCAGCCAAACGCGTTGGCGTATTGCGCCGGCGCCAGCTTGCCGCTCGCGAGCGCATCGCTGCGGAGTGTGAAATCGGCCGCGCTGGCTGGCATCGCGATCAGGGCGCCGATCAGGGCGAGAGGTCTGAGTTGCATGGCGGGCTTCCTTGCAGGGTTTCGGTGTAACCAGTATCGGCACTGAACACCGCGCTTTGCGTGCTGAGCCGATCGATTTCGGTGCCGATCCGATCAAGCACACGGCGCTCGCCGCCACCACACCGTGCGGGTACACTCAGCCCTCACAGCAGCAGGTGCCCCGACGGCGTTCGCCGGAGGGGTGAAACGGGAAGCCGGTGCGCCCTCGGGCCATTCCGGCGCTGCCCCCGCAACGGTAAGCGATTGAAGACGCGGCAACACGCCACTGTGGCAACACGGGAAGGCGCTGCGTCGGTGCCAGCCGGCACGCTCGCAAGCCCGGAGACCGGCCTGACGCTGACAGCGGGTATCGCGGGTTGGCGGTGCTGCGTGGGGCCTTGGCCCTGGCGCGACCTTCCCCCCGGACGAGCCCGTTCGTTCCCGATGCGGCGCGGGCGTTGCGCGGCTTCGGGGTATCGCAACGCGACCGTGCCGGCCAGCTTGGCCCCGGTCCGCTCCGAAAGGGTCTTTCCATGCTTGCACCCGCCCGCCGTCCGCAACAGGCGATTGCCGTCTCCCTCGTATTGCTGATGATCGCCAGCCGCGGCCATCACCTTGCCTCGCTCGCGCATCTGCCTGGCGCCTCCTGGGCGGTGTTCTTCCTCGCCGGCGCCTACCTGCGCCCGCGCTGGGCCTTCCCGGCCCTGCTCGGCCTCGCCTTCTCGCTCGACTACGTCGCGATCGCCTGGCAGGGCGTCAGCGACGTCTGCGTCAGTGCCGCCTACGCCGCGCTGATCCCGGCCTACGCGGCGCTGTGGGTTGCCGGCCGGGTCTACGCCACGCGCCATAGCGACACGCTGCGCGCCCTGCCCTGGCTGGCGCTGTGCGCGCTGGGCGGAGTCGTGATCTGCGAGCTGATTTCCAGCGGCAGCTTCTACTTCTTCTCCGGCCGTTTCGCGGCGCCCACGCTCACGGTGTTCGCGGAACGGATGGCGACCTACCTGCCCGGTGATCTCAGCAACACCGCCTTCTGGATCGTCATGGCAACCGGCGTGCACGCTTGCTTCGCGATGCTGGCGCACACCGCGCCACGCGGACAACGCACATGAGGCCCACCACACGCGTCGATCAAACGCAGACAGGGCTCGTGCAGTGAGCACCGTAGCGGCTGTGCTGCTGGCACTTGCGCTGGACGCCCTGCTCGGCGAACCGCGGCGCTGGCATCCGCTGGTCGGTTTCGGCCGTCTGGCGCAGGCACTCGAAGCACGTTGCAACCGGCGAGCCGGCCGCCCGTTCGCCCGGCTTGCCGGCCTCGGTTGCTGGGCGCTGCTGGTGCTGCCGCCGGTGGCCCTGTGTGCGCTGCCGCTGCCCGCGCCGCTCGATACCTTGTTCGGAGTGCTGGTGCTGTACTTCGCCATCGGCGCACGCAGCCTCGCCGAACATGCGCGCGCTGTCGCCGCGCCCTTGCAGCGCGGCGAACTGGCGGCGGCACGGCAGGCACTGGCGATGATCGTCAGCCGCGACACCGCAACCCTCGGCGAATCCGGTGTCGCCGCCGCAACCTGTGAATCGGTGCTGGAGAACGGCAACGACGCAGTGTTCGGCGCGCTGTTCTGGTTCGTCGTCGCCGGTGCGCCGGGCGCAATGCTGTTCCGCCTCGCCAACACGCTGGATGCGATGTGGGGCTACCGCACGCCACGCCTGCTGCACTTCGGCTGGGCGGCGGCGCGGCTGGACGATCTGCTGAACATGATCCCGGCGCGGCTCACCGCTTTGAGTTATGCGCTCGCCGGCCAATGCGCGAACGCGCTGCATTGCTGGCGCAGCCAGGCCGCGCGCCACGACAGCCCCAACGCCGGGCCGGTCATGGCAGCCGGCGCCGGTGCATTGGGGCTGGCGCTCGGCGGCCCGGCGGTGTATCACGGAAAGCTGGAGCAACGCCCGACGCTGGGCCGTGGCCGCGATGCCACGTCGGCTGACATCGACGCGGCGTTGCGCCTGACGCGCCGCGCGCTGCTGCTGTGGCTCGCAGCCATCACCCTGGGAGGCCTCCTTGCGACCTGCATCGGCACCTGAGTTGGCGAGCCCGCACGGCGGACGCTTGCGCGAAGCCTCGCGCCGCTATGGCATTGCGCTCGACCAATGGCTGGACCTATCGACCGGCGTGAATCCGGTCGCCTGGCCGGTGCCGCCGCTGCCGCTGAGCTGCTGGCAGCGCTTGCCGGAAGACGACGACGGGCTCGAAATCGCCGCGGCGCAGTACTACGGCAGCGAGATGCTGCTGCCAGTGGCGGGATCGCAGGCCGCCTTGCAGGCGCTGCCCTGGCTGCGGCCGCACGGCGCCGTCGGCGTGGTCGGGCCGAGTTACGCGGAGCACGCCGCTGCTTGGCTGCGCGCCGGGCACCATGTTGAGGAAGTCGAGCCGGACACGATCGACAGCCTGCTGCCAGCGCTCGACGCACTGGTGCTGGTCAATCCGAACAACCCCACCGGCGAGCGCTACCCGATCGCGCGGCTGCACGGCTGGCACCGCCAACTCGCGGCCCGTGGTGGCTGGCTGGTGGTGGATGAAGCCTTCATCGATGCGACACCGGCGGAAAGCCTGGTCACCCATGCCGGCATGCGCGGGCTGATCGTGCTGCGCTCGCTGGGCAAGTTCTTCGGGCTGGCCGGTGCGCGCGTCGGCTTTGTCTTCGCCGACGCGGCGCTGCGCGGCCGGCTGGCACATCTGCTGGGCCCCTGGGCCGTCAGCGGGCCGGCGCGGGCTGTGGCGATGCTCGCGCTGGGCGACCACACATGGCAGGCAACCCAACGCCAGCGCTTGCCGCAACAGGCCGAAGCGCTGCGCGCCCTGCTCGCGCGCCACGGCCTGCCGCCCACCGGCAGCAACGCGCTGTTCCAGTGGGTGCGCAGCGAGCACGCGGCGGAAATTGCTCACACGCTGGCGCATCAGGGCGTGCTGGTGCGGCGTTTCGACAACCCGGAAAGCCTGCGCTTCGGCCTGCCAGCCGACGCTGCCGGCTTTGCGCGGCTCGATCTCGCGCTCGGCCGCGCGGTGGCAGTCTTAAGTCTCGCTTAAGTCGGCTTCAGTCGGTGTTAAGTCTCGCGCCTGCAAGATGCAAGCGCGTTGAACAGCAACGAACCCCAACCGATCAGGAGTGATGACCATGAAGAAGCTGCTTGCTGCCTTGTTTGCGATGACCTTTGCTGCCGGCGTGTTCGCCGCCGACGCCGCACCCGCCCCGGCCGAAAAACCGGCGGCCGAAGCCGCCAAGCCGGCCAAGACGACGAAAACGAAGAAGACCAGTCACAAGAAGGCCGCAAAGCCCGCTGCCGAGAAAACCGAAGCAGCGCCGGTCAAGCAGTAACCCGTCCGGCCGCCCTAGCGGCGGAGGGGGAGAGTTGGGCTCCGGCAACTTGCCGGAGCCCGTTTTTTTGTTGGCGCCTGAACGATAATCGCCGCCACGAAAACCGGAAGGGACGAGCTGGATGCGCGTGTTGCTGGTGGAAGATGATCCGATGGTCGGCGATGCAAGCCGGCTGGGTTTGCTTGCAGCTGGATTCACCGTCGACTGGGTGCGCGACGGGCGCGCCGCCGAGTTGGCGATCGAAGCCAACGAATACAGCGCCGCGGTGCTGGATCTGGGGCTGCCGAAGATCGACGGCATGTCGCTGCTGTCGCATCTGCGCCAGCAGGACAACCGGCTGCCGGTGATCGTGGTCACGGCGCGCGACGCAGTGTCGGACCGCGTCGCCGGCCTCAACGCCGGCGCCGACGATTACCTGACCAAACCCTTCGACCTGGACGAATTGGTCGCCCGCCTGCGCGCGCTGATTCGGCGAAACAGCGGCCGCACGCAGCGGGTGATCAGCTGCGGTGCGATCGCGTTCGATACCGAGGCACGCACCGTCAAGCTCGATGGCGAACCGGTCACGTTGTCGGCACGCGAGCTGTCGCTGCTCGAAATCCTGCTCGAAAAGCCGGGCGCGGTGCTGTCGCGCGAGAAGCTGGAGGAAAAGCTCTTCGGCTGGGGTGAGGAGCCCTCCTCCAACGCACTCGAAGTACATCTGCACAACCTGCGTCGCAAGCTTGGCGCCGATCGCATCCGCAATGTGCGCGGCGTGGGCTACAAGGTGGTCGCGTGAGCGCTCCGCGCTCGATCCGCGCGACGGTGCTCGGCTGGCAGCTGGGCGCGATGCTGCTGCTCGGCTGCGTCGCGGTGCTGGCCGCCTACACGCTGGCGGTGCGTTCGTTCGAGACGCTGCGTAACCTGGAACTCGCACAGATCGCCGATGCCGTGGCGCGCCATGGCGTGGAGCCCGACACCGACGACGACGAGCAGCCGGGCGACTTTCTCAGCCAGGTGTGGAACGCGAACGGACGCCTGGCCTACGCGAGTCACGATCCGGCGGTGCCCAAGCCCAGGAAGCTGGGCGAGTTCGACTTCTCCTACGACGACCGTTCGTGGCACGGCTTTGCGCGCACTTACGGCGGGCAGACCATCCTCGTCGCGCGCGAGGCCGGTGCACGGCGCGAGCTGTTCATGCGGATCTCTCTGCCGATGCTGACGGTGCTGGCCGGGCTCGCGACCCTGCTCACGGTGTTGCTCGGGATACGCGTCAATCGCGCGCTGGCACCGCTATCCGCGCTGCGTGCCGCCTTGTCGGCGCGTGACCCGAGTTCGCTGACGCCGGTGCCGGTGGACGATGCGCCGCGCGAACTGGTGCCGCTGGTCGGCACGCTGAATGGCCTGCTCGAACGCGTTGAAGGCTTGCTGGAAGGCCAGCGCCGCTTCATCGCCGATGCGGCGCACGAACTGCGCACACCGGTCACTGCAATCCGCCTGTATGCGCAACTGGCGCAGCGCGCCGAGACGGCGGCCGAGCGCGACAGCGCGATTGCCAACATCGAAGCGAGCTGCCTGCGCGCGACCCATCTCGTCGAGCAGTTGCTCGCGCTGGCGCGGCTCGACCCCGACAATCAGCCGGGCCGCGCGCCAGTGGCGCTGGAAACCCTCGCCCGCGACAGCGTGATCGCGCAATCGCCGCTCGCGGAAGCGCGCGGCATCGACCTCGGCCTTGGCGATTGCATCGCCGCCACGGTGGACGGCAGCGAGGCCGAGTTGCGCATGCTGTTGAACAACCTGATCGACAACGCGGTGCGCTACACACCGGCCGGCGGGCAAGTCGATGTGTCGGTGCTGCGCAGCGAATCCGGCGGCGTGGAACTGCGCGTCGAAGACAGCGGGCCCGGCATCCCGGAAGCGGCGCACCAGCGCGTGTTCGAGCGTTTCTTCCGGCTTGCCGGCGCCGAACAGCCGGGCACCGGGCTCGGGCTCGCGATCGTCAAGAGCATCGCAGAGCGGCATGCCGCCACGGTGGTGCTGGAGAACCGCGCGGAAGGCGGGCTGCGGGTACGGGTGTGCTGGCCGGCGTGATCAGCGGGTAGCGACCGGGCGCATCGCGCGCAAGGCAGCGTTGAACTGCAGCAGCAGCGGCTTCGCCATCATGCTTTTCGGGAAGGCGAGGTAGAGCTGATCGACCGTCAGCGGGCGATCGAGTGCGACGAAACGCTCGCGGTTGCGCTGCAGTTCTGGGTCGGCCGCAATCGTGGCGTCGATGCCGGCCTGCCCGTTGCCGACCAGGGCGGCGTCGATGCGACCGGCAAGCAGCTTGCGTAGCCGCAGCACCTGGTTGGTGTCGCGCTCCACGGCCACATCGCCCGACTGTAGCGCGCGGTCGAAGGCTTCGCCATAGCTCGCGCCGAGCTGTCCTCCGAGCTTCTTGCCGCGCAGGTCGTGCAGTTCGCGGTAGGCGAATTCCCGTCCGCGCAGCACGACGACGTTGATGTTGTCGTCATAAACCGGGTCAGAGAAGTCGAACAGTTTCTGCCGTTCGCTGGTCAGCGATACGCCGATCAGGGCGCCACGGCCGGCCGCCGCGCTCTCGTACGCACGCCGCCATGGCGAGAGTTCGAACCGGAACTTCTGCCCCAGCGCTGGCTCCAGCGCCTTGAGGATGCGTGGCAGTTCGCCACGCGCCTCGCCCTTCTCGGCCCAGATCACCGGCGGGTAGTTGTCGTCACCAAAAACGAGGACGCTGTCGTCCGCTGCGCTGGCGGGTAGCGCAGCCATCACCAGCAAGCTGAACCAGAATTTCATGCGCCACCTCCTGATTCATCGGTGTGGGCGGGCCGCATGCGCTCAATGCGCTTCGTAACCGAACAGGCGGGATGGATTGATCCGCACCATCACGCTCTGCCGCGGCACGATCGAATCGATCGCATGTTCCTTGCGCGCGGTATCGCGCCGCACCGGCTCAACGTAGGGCACGCCGTTGCTGTTGGTGACGCTGAAGACAGTCGGCGTGGTGGCGAGCTTGCCACGGCGCAGCACGATGGCCACTTCACCGTTGGCGAGCCGTACGAAGGCGCCCGGCGGGAAGATGCCGATTTCCTTCACCAGCATAGCCGCCAGCGGATTCTCCTGCCCGCCCATCGAGAGGAAGCTCTCGCGTGCGGCGCGGTTCGGTGGCAGCGCACAGCGGCCGGCGCGCGGGCTGATCTTGGCGCCGAAGATGTCGGCATGGCGGATCAGTTCGGCAAGCGGGGAGATGTTCTTCACGCCGCGCGGATAACCTTTACCGTCCGGCGTTTCGTGGTGTTCGGCCACCGCGCGCAGCCACTCGGTGTCGCGCAGGCCCGCCTGCTGCAGGATCGCGACGCTGCGTGCCGGATGGGCGTTGATGTCGGCGCGCTGGCGGTCGGTCGGCGGTGTGCTCTGCGCGGCCAGAATCGCCTGCAGTTCGAACATGCCCAGGTTCATCGTGAGCGCAGCGTTGATCAGCGTTCGCCGCTCGTCGTCCGATGCCTCGGTCTTGCGGGCAATCAGCTCGCAGATCACGGCCGTGTGCAAGGAGTGCGCCACCGCGTACTTGGTCGAATCCGCCTGCATCATGACGAACACGCCAACATCCGCATCGCGATCGGTGAGGAGCTGCAACAGCATCGATAGCTGCTGCAGCTTGTCGAGAAAGTCCGGGTCCTTCACGTTGTCGCGCAGCAGCAGCGACAGCTTGGTCTGCAAATCCGACCACAGCCAGATCGGATCGAAAGCCTGCGGTTTGGGCTTCTCGGAAGACTGGCGCTGGCGGCGGAATTCCTCCTCATCGACGAACATGCCGCGGACCAGCAGGGTCTGCAGCTGCGCTTCGCTCTGGATCGTATAGCCACGACTGAGCAGCAGATTGCCCACCGCGTCGCGGACATTCCACGGCAGCGGTACGCCGATCTTCACATGGTCGGCCAGCAACTGCAGCTGCTTCATCGCACGCTCCATCCGGCAGGCAGCCTGCCTCGTCGTTTAGTTGACGGGCGTTTCTGCTGCAGACTTGAGCTTGAGATGTAAAAACTTAAAAAAACAAAAAAGCCGCCCGAAGGCGGCCTGGCCGGATTCGACTGCGCTCAGCCGATGCGGCCGAGGATGCCGTCGAGCTGATCGAGGCTGCCAAACTCGATCACCAGCTTGCCAGCACCCTTCTTGTTGGCCGCAATCTTCACCGTGGCGCCCAACTTGTCGGCGAGGTCTTCCTCCAGCCGCGCAACGTCGCGATTGACCGCCTTCGGCAGCTTCTCGGCTTCCGGCTTCTGCGCGTTCTGCACCGCCTTCTCGGTTTCGCGCACCGACAGGCGGCGTGCGACGACCTGGTTGGCGAGCAGGATCTGCTGCGCCGGGTCCAGTGCGAGCAGCGCACGCGCATGGCCCATCTCGATATCGCCCAGCATCAGCAGCTCACGCACCGGTTCAGGCAGTGCCAGCAGGCGCAGCAGGTTCGACGTGGCCGGACGCGAACGGCCGACCGCGTCGGCCGCCTGCTGGTGCGTCATGCCGAACTCGTCGATCAGGCGCTGGATGCCCTGCGCTTCTTCGAGCGGGTTCAGATTCTCGCGCTGGATGTTCTCGATCAGCGACATCGCCAGCGCGGCTTCGTCCGGGATCTCGCGGATCAGCACCGGTACTTCGGCCAGCTCGGCGATGCGCGCAGCACGCCAGCGACGCTCACCCGCGATGATCTCGTGGCGACCACCGCCGATCGGGCGCACCAGGATCGGCGACATCACACCCTGAGCGCGGATCGATGCGGCCAGCTCTTCCAGGCTGCCGGCGTCCATGCGGGTGCGCGGCTGGTACTTGCCGGGCTGCAGTTCGTCAATCGACAGCGTGTCGAGGCGGCCCTTGTTGTCGGCGGAAGTGTCGGCGCCGAGCAGGGCTTCCAGCCCGCGGCCGAGGCCCTTGGGTTTCTTGACCATGTTTCTGATTCCTGATGTTCAAATTCAGGGGTACCGCCGCACGATTCGCGACGAGACCCGGTGTGCTTGCCTGGGTAGTGCTATTCGATTTCGCGCGCCCGGTACCAGTACGCATAGTGGTCGGCAAAGCCGAGCCGCTGATACAGCGCTCGCGCCACGGCATTGCCAGCGCCCACCTGCAGGCACGCATGCTGCGCGCCGGCGTTCTGCGCCCGCTGGAGCAGCGTTTCGACGAGCGCGGCGGCGTACCCCCTACCGCGCATCTCGGCCTGCGTATGGACGCCGTAGAGGCCGGCAATGCGACCATCGAACAGCACACAGCCCGCTGCGACCGGCGCATCCCGTTCACCCATCAGCAGGCGGATACCGCTGCCGGCGAAAGCCACCGCGCGTTCGACGTCCACCGCGATGCGTTCGGGCGCGTCGCCGTACAGCCGCCCCGCCTTGTCGGCGAACTCGCGTGGCCCCACTTCATGCAGCGGCAGCGTGCTGGCCGGCAGATCACCCGCCACCAGCTCACGGCACATCACGCGGGATTCCTCAAGGGCGAGGAAGCCACGTTCTGCGAGCGCCGCGTCCAGACCCGCAGGCTGCGAAAAGGGCGTGATGCGGAAAGTGAGCGGCAAGCCAGCGGCTTGCAGCAGCGCCGCGGCACGTTCGATCCGCGCGTCGATCGACATGCTGCCGTCGCCGATCGCGTTCACACAACGCGCCCGCTTTGCCCGGCTGTTGGCAAAACGTACCAGCCAGCCATCGACCAGCGCTTGCTCGCGCACATGGGTCGCGTTGAGGCCGGCATCCTCGGCCTGTGCAGCGAGCGCGTCACGCGCGTCGCGCAGGGACTCGGGAATCGCGCTCGGATCGAATGCGGCCGCCATGGTCGGGCTAGATCGTCTGGATCCGCTCGATCATCTCAGCGGCAAAGGCGAGGTAAGCCTGCGAGCCCTTGGCGGCCTTGTCGAACACCACGCCCGGCAGGCCGTGGCTCGGCGCCTCGGCAAGCCGCACGTTGCGCGGGATAACGGCCTTGAAGACCTTGTCGCCGAAGTGCGATTCGAGTTGCGCAGAAACCTGCTGCGACAGCGTGCTGCGCGGATCGAACATCACGCGCAGCAGGCCGATGATCTTCAGATCGCGGTTGAGCTTGGCGTGCACCTGCTTGATGGTATTCACCAGATCCGACAGGCCTTCCAGTGCGTAGTACTCGCACTGCATCGGGATGATCACGCCGTGCGCGGCGCACAAGCCGTTGAGGGTGAGCATCGACAGCGAGGGCGGGCAATCAACCAGCACGAAGTCGTATTCATCATCGACGGCGTGTAGCGCATCGCGCAGTCGGTTCTCGCGGTTGTCGAGATCGACCATCTCGACTTCGGCACCGGCAAGGTCGCGGTTGCTCGGCAGCACGTCGTAGCCACCGGCTTCCGAACGCGCACGCACTTCCGGCAGCGTATTCAGGCCGACCAGCAGGTGGTAGACCGAGGTCGCGAGGCTACGCTTATCTACCCCGGATCCCATCGTCGCGTTGCCCTGCGGATCGAGATCCACCAGCAGCACGCGCTGTCCATGCGCCGCCAGTGCGGCGGAAAGATTGACGGTCGTGGTGGTCTTGCCGACCCCACCCTTCTGGTTGGCGACTGCGAAGATGCGGGCCATCAGTTGCGCTCGAGAACGATCAAATGTCGGTGGGTGTCGGCCGCGCCGGGCAGCCGCAGGGCGATTGCTTCTTTCATCCGCACGCCGGCCGGCAGCTGTGCGAGTTCTTCGTGAGGATACACGCCCTTCATGGCCAGCCAGTGACCGCCATCAGCAAGCAGATGATCGGTCAGCCTGACGAAATCAGCCATGTCGGAGAAAGCACGCGAGATCACAGCCGGGAACCGCACCGGCGACTGCCATTGCTCGACGCGGACGTGGTGCGATTCAAGGTTCTTCAAGCCCAGGTCGATCTTCGCCTGGCGCATGAAGGTGACTTTCTTCTGCACCGTATCGACCGTATGCACTTCCAGATCCGGCCGCACGATCGCCAGAACGATGCCGGGCAGGCCGGCGCCAGCGCCGATGTCGGCGATGCGATCGACACTTACATGCGGCAGCACCGTCAGCGAATCGAGCAGATGCAGCGTGATGATCTCCTCCGCGTTACGGATCGCGGTGAGGTTGTAGACCTTGTTCCACTTGGCGATCAGCGCGGCGTAGGCAAGAAGGCGTTCGCGGGTGTCGGTGGGCAGGTCGAGGCCGAGTTCGGCCAAGCCGTTGTCGAGCAGTTGATTGGGCGTCATGCAGCGGCGTCGCGAATCTGGCTGGATTTCTTCAAATGGATCAGCAGCAGCGAGATCGCAGCCGGGGTCACACCCTGGATGCGGCTCGCCTGACCGATGGTTTCCGGTTTATGTGCGGCAAGCTTCTGCCGTACTTCGTTCGACAGTCCACGTACCTGCGCGTAGTCGAGATCGATCGGCAGCGGCGTGTTCTCCTGCGCCGCCTGGCGGGCAACTTCGTCCTGCTGGCGATCGATGTAGCCCTGGTATTTGGCCGAGATCTCGATCTGCTCAACCGCCTGCGGATCGGTCACCGGATCGGCCGGTGCGGTCGACAGCGCCATCAGCGCGCCGTAGCTGATGCCGGGACGACGCAGCAAATCGAAGAAGCGGGCTTCCCGTTCCAGCGGCTGCCCGAGCAGGGTTTCAGCCTCGCCGGCAGCCAACTTGTGCGGCACCGCCCAGGTCGAACGCAGGCGCTCGGTCTCGCGATCGATCGCATCGCGCTTGCGGCAGAACGCATCCCAGCGCGTGTCAGAAACCAGGCCGAGGTCGCGGCCGGCTTCGGTGAGGCGAAGGTCAGCGTTGTCTTCACGCAGGCTGAGGCGGTACTCGGCGCGCGAAGTGAACATGCGATACGGTTCGGATACGCCGCGCGTGATCAGGTCGTCGACGAGCACACCGAGGTAGGCCTCACCACGTGCCGGGCACCAGCTCGCCCTGCCCTTCGCCTGCAGTGCAGCGTTGGCGCCGGCGAGCAGGCCTTGCGCCGCCGCTTCTTCGTAGCCGGTTGTGCCATTGATCTGACCCGCGAAGAAGAGGCCGGAGATCGACTTGGTCTCAAGGCTGCTCTTCAGGTTACGCGGATCGAAGTAGTCGTATTCGATCGCATAGCCCGGCCGCAGGATGTGGGCGTTCTCCATGCCGCGGATCGAACGCACAATCGCGAGTTGCACATCGAAGGGCAGCGAAGTCGAAATACCGTTGGGGTAAAACTCGTGGGTCGAGAGGCCCTCGGGTTCAAGGAAGACGTTGTGGCCATCCTTGTCGGCGAAGCGGTGGATCTTGTCTTCGATCGACGGGCAGTATCGTGGCCCCACCCCTTCGATCACGCCGGTGTACATCGGCGAACGGTCGAGGTTCGCGCGGATGATTTCATGCGTCCGTTCGTTGGTCCGCGTGATCCAGCACGGCAACTGCTTGGGGTGCTGCGCGGCCTTGCCGAGGAAGCTGAAGACCGGCACCGGGTCATCACCCGGCTGCTCTTCCATCTGCGAGAAATCGATCGTCTTGCCATCGATACGTGGCGGCGTACCGGTTTTTAGTCGGCCAACCGGCAGCTTCAAGTCGCGCAGACGGTACGACAGCGTGACCGCCGCCGGATCTCCGGCCCGGCCCGCTGTGTAATGTTCGAGGCCAACATGAACCAGACCGTTGAGGAAGGTGCCGGCGGTCAGCACCACGGTTGGTGCCTCAAAGCGCAGCCCGATCTGCGTGATCACGCCGGTCACCCGATCGCCAACAACAGTGATGTCGTCCACCGCCTGCTGGAACAGCGTCAGGTTGGGCTGATTCTCCAGCCGTTGGCGGATTGCAGCCTTGTACAGAATGCGGTCCGCTTGCGCGCGCGTCGCACGGACGGCGGGGCCTTTGCTGGCGTTGAGGATGCGAAACTGGATGCCGCCCTCGTCGGTGGCTTCAGCCATCGCACCACCCAGAGCATCCACCTCCTTGACCAGATGGCCCTTGCCGATGCCGCCGATCGACGGGTTGCAACTCATCTGCCCGAGGGTTTCGATGTTGTGAGTCAGCAGCAGGGTTGCGCAGCCCATCCGGGCGGCAGCCAGTGCAGCTTCAGTGCCGGCATGACCGCCGCCGACAACGATGACATCAAAACGAGTGGGGTACAGCATGTTGTGCTCCCGGACAGACCGGTTCAGGGGAAGGGGCGGAATGATAAGGCGCGGCTCAGAAAATGCCTAGGCCGATCGAGGCGCTTGATCAATCGATGGATGTTCCACGTGGAACATCCGGTTAAAGGAGGGGGCCGAGCAGCTCCCAGCCGAGCTTTCCAATCAGTATGGTGACTACCACCAAGAACAACCAGCGGACAAATCCGTTGCCGTGTTTCAACGCGAGGTGGGATCCAAGCTGAGCGCCCGCGAGGTTCGCCACTGCCATCACCAAACCCACTCGCCACAGAATGCCTTCGTGCGTTGCGAACGAAGCGATCGCGGCGAGGTTCGTGGAAACGTTGACCACCTTGGCCGACGCCGACGCCTTGAGGAAATCAAAGCCGAACCAACGCACGAAGATAAAGATCAGGAAACTGCCCGTACCCGGCCCGAAGAAACCATCGTAGAAGCCGATCACGCCACCCGCCAGAAGCGATGCTGGGACGACCCAGCGCGGTGTCATCGCGTGACGTTCCAGTTTGCCGAAGTCCTTCCGCCAGAAAGTGTAGGCACCGACGACAAGAAGCAGACCGAGCACCAAGGGCTTCATCGTCTCCTTCGGCAGTAGTGACACCACCTGCGCACCGAGCCACGATCCAACAAAGGCAGCCGCTGCCGCCCACATCGCGATCCGCCAAGGGATCGAAATGGTTCGTGCGTAGTGGACGCAGGCGCTCAGTGTGCCGACGACCGATGAAACCTTGTTGGTGCCGAACAGCACTGGAATCGACACGGCGGGGAAGGCAGTCAGTAGCAACGGAATCTGGATTAGTCCACCGCCGCCCACTACCGCATCCACCATGCCGGCAATGAAGGCGCCCGCAATCAGTACAGCCCAATCCATTCCGTCCTCCGTCGCGATGTTCCACGTGGAACATCGCTAGAGCGTCACTCAGACACTCGTGTCCCTGACTTCCTTCTGTGCCCACAGCGCGCGGGCGATTGCCTTCCACGCATCGTTGCCGTGAACCGAAACACCTTTCGCCGCCGCCTCGCCCATCAGCTTGTTCATCAACCCGATCAAGCCGTACAACTCCTCGTAGGTCTGATCCTGGGAGAACTCGGCGCCGCTGCCTATCTGCCGACCAGAGTGATTCACTTCCAGCACTTCGGAGGCGAGCGTGCGCATCGTCGACTCGCTCTGCCAATCCAGCCCGAGGATCACCAGCTTGCGCTCAATCTCCAGTGCAAGCTTCGACGCCTCTTCGTCGTAATACTTCAGATCGAATTCGCTCATCATCAATACCTTCTCGGGGGGAAACTACTTGCCGATGCAGAAACGCGAGAAGATCACGCCGAGCAGATCATCCGCGCCGAACTCACCGGTAATCCTGTTCACTGCTTCCTGCGCCAGCCGCAACTCTTCGGCCATCAGATCCAGTGAATCCTCGTGGGCACGCGCGAGTGCCATTGCAATCCGATCGCGCCCTTCTCGGAGCGCTTCCAGATGCCGTTCACGCGCGAGAAAGACTTCCTCACCATGCGCTTCCCAGCCGGCAATCCGCAGCAACTCGCTGCGCAACAGATCGATGCCCTCGCCTGTCGCCGCCGATACGAACACCTCGACGCCGTCTTCCTCGTCTACGCGCATGGCGGTCTTGCCCGCCAAGTCAATCTTGTTGAACACCCACACTACCGGAACACCCGCCGGCAAACGCGCATCGATCTTATGATCTTCGGCGCTGATACCCGAACGTGCATCGACAAGACGCACCACGACATCGGCGCGCCCGATCTCCTTCCAGCTGCGTTCGATGCCGATTCGCTCGACCGTATCGGTCGCATCTCGCAACCCGGCAGTGTCCGCGATATGCAGCGGGATGCCTTCGATCTGAATCGTCTCCCGCAGCACATCGCGCGTCGTACCCGCCACGTCGGTGACGATCGCGCGATCCTCACCCGACAGACGATTCAGCAAACTCGACTTCCCGACATTCGGCTGACCAGCCAACACCACATGCAAGCCACTGCGCAGCAAACTGCCCTGCTTCGCTTTCAGCAACAGCGCATCGAGATCGGCACCCAGCACATCAAGGCGCTCGAAGGCCCGTGCGGCCCGCAGAAAATCAATCTCTTCTTCCGGAAAATCCAGCGTCGCTTCGACCAGCATCCGCAGATCGACCAGCTTGTCGCGCCAGTCATGCACCCTGCGCGAGAAATCACCATCCAGTGAACGCAACGCCGAACGTGCCGCTGCCGAGGTATCGGCATCGATCAGATCCGCGACGGCCTCCGCCTGCGCAAGATCCAGCTTGTCATTCAGAAACGCCCGCTCGGTGAACTCGCCGGGCCGCGCGAGACGCGCACCCAGTTCGATGCAACGGGCCAGCAACATGCGCATCACCACCGGGCCGCCGTGTCCCTGCAGTTCCAGCACATCTTCGCCGGTATACGAATTCGGGCCAGGAAAGAAAAGCATGAGGCCGGCATCGATCGGCCGGCCTTCAGCATCCAGAAACTTCGCGAAGTGCGCGATCCGCGGCGTGGGCTGCTTTCCGGTCAGCGCCAGTGCAAAGGCGGCCAATTGGCCGCCCGACACCCTTACCACGCCGATGCCACCACGCCCGGGCGCAGTGGCAATCGCCGCTATCGACTCAGCTGTTCGCAGGTTTTGCGCCACTATCGAACATCCGGGTGATGTACCACTGCTGACCGATCGACAGCATGTTGTTCACGACCCAGTAAAGCACGAGACCGGACGGGAACCACGCCATCATCACGGTAAAGAAGATCGGCATGAACATCATGACCTTCTGCTGGACCGGATCTGGCGACGACGGAGACAGGCGCATCTGCACCAAGCTGGTCACGCCCATGATGATCGGCAGGATGAAGTACGGATCCTTGATCGACAGATCGGTGATCCAACCGAGCCACGGCGCTTGCCGCATCTCGACCGCCCCCAGGAGCACCCAGTACAAGGCAATGAAGACCGGCATCTGGATCAGCATCGGCCAGCAGCCGCCCATCGGGTTGACCTTCTCCTTCTTGTACAGCTCCATCATCTCCTGGTTCATCTTCATCCGGTCATCCTTGTACTGCTCCTGGATCCGCTTCATGCGCGGCATGACCGTCTTCATCTTGGCCATGGACTTGTAGGACGCCGCCGATAGCGGGAAGAACGCAAGTTTGATCAGCACCGTGAGCAGGATGATCGCCCAGCCCCAGTTACCCACGAGCTTGTGCAGCCAAGACAGGCCCCAGAAGATCGGCGCGGCGATGACGGTCAGCCAACCATAGTCGACCACCAGATCAAGACCCGGCGCCAGATCGGACAGCTCGCGTTGCTCCTGCGGACCAGCGTACAAGGGCACCGACACGGTCGCCTTCTGTCCGGCCGCAATTTGCGGCAACGGCTGGATCAAGCCGGCGGCGACCATTTCGCCGTCGAGCGGACGTGCAAAAAACTCACGCTGACCCTGCTTGGGCGCATAAGCCGACACAAAGTAATGCTGAACCATCGCGACCCAACCATCCGGGGACGCCTTGGGCAGCTTCGCTTCGCCCTTGCTGATGGTCTTGAAATCAACCTTCTTGTACTTGTCCGCATCGGTGTAGAACGCCGGACCGGTATACGTTTGCGCACCACCGAAGAAGCCAGCGGTGTTCTCCGCCGCCTTGGTATCGCGCGTGAGCTGATAGTACGAGTGCCCCGCCAGAGCGGCACTGCTGCCGTTGGCGATCTCGTAAGCGACATCAATGACATGGCTGCCGCGGTGGAAGGTCAAAACCTTCGCTACCTTCACGCCGTTCTGCTCCGGCGCCTCGAGGCGAACACTCAGCGCCTGCTCGCCATCCTTCAATACCAGCTTGTCAGCAGCAGGCAGCGCAAACACCGTCTTGTGGTTCGGCAGCCCAGCGCCAATCAGACCACTCTGCGCGATATAGCTGTGCGCGCCGCCCTCTTCGAACAGCACAAAGGGCTTGGTGTGATCATTGTTTGCACCATGCTTGAGCAGTTCAAGGCGAACCAGATCGCCGCCAAGCGCCGAAATCTGAGCACGCACCGTATCGGTTTCAACCGTCAGCTTCGGTGCCTTTGCACGCTCCGCACTGGTTGCTGCAAGCGGAGCTGCAGCTGGTGCCGCGACCTGCCCCGGCGCGGTAGGTGTCGGCGTCGCGCTCTGCGTCACACTCGGCCCGGCAACAGGCTTCGGCTGGTTATGTTTTAGCCAGGCGTCCCACAGCATGACGAGCGACATGCTGAAGATCACCAGAAGGATCAGGCGGCGGTTGTCCATCGGATTCGGTCGTTTCGGATAGGTGTATCAGACAGTGGCGTCGGCGACGCGACTCAGGGTACCGGATCATACCCGCCCGGGTTCCACGGATGGCAGCGCGTGACGCGGCGAACCGCAAGCAAGGTGCCCTTGATAGCACCATAACGTTGCAGCGCTTCAATCGCGTACGCAGAACAGCTCGGGTGGAAGCGGCAGTTACGTCCGAGGAACGGACTGAGGAAATAACGGTAGGCGCGCAGCAGGATGATCAACACGGTTTTCATCGCGAATCATCCCTGCGGCAATCGGTCGAGCAAGGCATCGACCTCAGCGCGCAACTCGGCGCGACTGGCGGTCTTCGGCGATGCCGAAAGTCGAAGTACGAGGTCACAGCATGGCAGACGCGCGCGCCGAAGGCGGAACGCCTCGCGGGCGATCCGCTTGATCAGATTGCGCTGCACTGCCTGGCGCGCCAGCTTCTTTGCAACCACCAAGCCGATTCGCGCACTGGGCAAGGCATTGGGTCGGTAGTGCAGGCTGAAAACTCTGCCCCGTACAACCCTGCGGAAGGCAAAAACCGTCGAAAACTCGTCGCCGGTATGCAGCCGATAGGCTGCCAGCAACTCGAAGCCGACAGATTCAGCCTGCCGTTCAGACGGCGAGACGATGACGGCCCTTGGCGCGACGAGCGGCGAGGACAGCGCGGCCACCACGGGTGCGCGAACGGACGAGGAAGCCGTGCGTGCGCTTGCGGCGGACGACGGAAGGCTGGTAAGTGCGCTTCATGTTCTTGTTTCCTTGCTAACCGGGAAAAACGCGCGATTACACAGCGTAAAGCTCTGTTTGTCAAGCGTTTTTATCTTTTCCACAGGTTGCAGCCTGTGGATAAATCTGTCGATGAAGCGTAGAATAGACCGCTTTCCATGGCCGTCCGAACTGCACCGCGAAGCATCGGTGCGAAGCCTCGGGCGAGCTTCAAAACCACATAAAAAACAAAGAGTTGATGCCGAACCGCTCGACGCTAACCGCGTCGCCGCGGGGTGGGCGCCATTCGCGCAAAACGTGAGTCACGAATTCTGGTCCACCTGCCTGTCCCGCCTCGAAGCTGAACTGCCGCAACAACAGTTCAACACCTGGATCCGGGCCCTGTCCGCTTCGCCGGCTGCCGACCCCCGCAGCCTGGAGTTGCTCGCCCCTAACCGCTTCGTACTGCAGTGGGTACGCGAACGTTACTTGCGCCGCATCGAGGAAATCGGCACCGAACTGTTCGGTGAACCGGTGCAAGTCAGTCTCGCGATCGGCGGCAGCGCCAAAGCAGCAGCGCCGCGCGCGAGCGCTGCGGCACCAAAGCCGGC
Organism: Niveibacterium sp.; assembly: GCF_041909475.1. Classification (NCBI taxonomy): domain Bacteria; kingdom Pseudomonadati; phylum Pseudomonadota; class Betaproteobacteria; order Rhodocyclales; family Rhodocyclaceae; genus Niveibacterium; species Niveibacterium sp. The sequence goes on from NZ_JAYRDJ010000018.1 coordinate 98,137, forward strand.
GGCCACCTCGCCGGTGCATACCGCCGACGCCCCACGCGCACCCGCGGCACAGACAAAACACACCGAAGCGCGCGCGCCGCAGCCGGCCGAGAACCGCGAGACCGCGGCTTACGAGCGCACACGGCTGAACCCGGATTTCACCTTCGACAACCTAGTCACCGGCCGCGCCAACGATCTCGCTCGCGCTGCCGCGATGCAGGTCGCGCAAAACCCCGGCACCAGCTACAACCCGCTCTTCGTCTACGGCGGCGTCGGCCTCGGCAAGACCCACCTCATTCACGCGCTCGGCAACGCAGTCTGGAAGCACAACCCGAAAGCGGTGATCCGTTACGTGCATGCGGAGGACTACTACGCTGACGTGGTACGTGCCTACCAGCAGAAGAGCTTCGACCAGTTCAAGCGCTACTACCGCTCGCTCGACCTGCTACTGATCGACGACATCCAGTTCTTCAACAACAAGAACCGGACGCAGGAAGAGTTCTTCCACGCCTTCAACGCGCTGACCGAAGCGCGCAAGCAGATCGTGATCACCTGCGACACCTATCCCAAGGACGTCGCCGGCCTCGAAGACCGTTTGATCTCGCGCTTCGACTGGGGTTTGACGGTTCAGATCGAGCCACCCGAACTCGAAATGCGAGTCGCGATCCTGAAGAAGAAGGCCGAGGTCGAGCGCATCGCGCTGACCGATGACGTCGCCTTCCTGATCGCGAAGAACCTACGCTCCAACGTCCGCGAACTCGAAGGCGCGCTGAAGAAGGTGCTCGCATTCGCGCGCTTCCACGGCCGCGAGATCAGCCTGGAACTGGCCAAGGAAGCGCTGCGCGACCTGCTCGCAGCGCACAACCGTCAGATCACCTTCGAACTGATCCAGAAGACTGTCGCCGACTACTACAAGATCAAGGTCGCCGACATGCATTCGAAGAAGCGCACGCGTGCGATCGCGCGGCCACGCCAGGTTGCGATGTTCCTTGCCAAGGAACTGACGCCGTCGTCGCTGCCATCGATCGGCGAGGCCTTCGGCGGCCGTGACCACACGACCGTCTTGCACGCCTGTCGCACCATCGCCGAGCTACGACTGGCCGATCAGCAGCTCAACCACGATCTGCACGTGCTGACCCAAACCTTGCGAGGCTGAACACCGAAAACTGTGGATTCAGCGTGGACAGGACAAGGGGGCGTTTGGGGACAAGCTCAGTTATTTGGAAGCGGCAACAAAGCATCCCCACTTGTTCATCAGACAGTACCGACGTTTCAAACAGGGTTTAACTTGCTTTAAGTGATTGTTTAAATTGGATAAATGTCACTTATACACAGAAACGGGCCTTGGTTTACTAATAGTAGTTATATGTTTACAAGATCTTGTTAACAACTGATCACGGCGCAAATGCGTGTTCGAGCACTTGGTGTCTACCTTCGTCAGACCGAAGCAGAAACCGCGTGTGTGTGAGTATTCAGTGGGAAGACCGTGGCAAGATTTGGGGATAAACCCATCATTTTGGGCGAGCAACAAAACGCTCCCCACTTGTTCATCAAACGCTACGCAGTTTATGAACAGGGTTTTAAGTACATCAAGCGATTGTATCTATTGGATATTCTGTGTTTATCCACAGAAACCGGGTGCAGTTAACTAATAATAGAGGTTTACTTAAATGCTTCTGTTAACAGCTTCTCGTGAAGCTTTGTTGGGCCCCCTGCAGTCGGTTTCGGGGATCGTTGAAAAGCGGCACACGCTGCCGATCTTGTCGAACGTGCTGATCGAGAAGCACGGCGACGACGTCACGCTGCTCGCGACCGACATTGAGATTCAGATCCGTACTTCCGGCGTTGCAAGCGGTGGTACTGATGCAAGCTTTACGGTGGGGGCACGCAAGTTCCAGGACATCCTGCGCGCCTTGTCCGACGGCACCGAGGTCAACCTCAAGCTGGAGGCGAACCGCCTGTCCTTGCATGCCGGCAAGAGCCGCTTTGCGCTTCAGACGCTTCCCGCGTCGGACTACCCGCGCATGCAGTTCAATGATGCGGAAGCGGTCAGCTTCACCGTGTCGCAGAAGGCCTTCAAGCGTCAGCTCGCGCAGGTTGCCTACTCGATGGCGGCGCAGGACATCCGCTACTACCTCAACGGCCTGCTGGTCGTTGCACAGGGCAATGAACTGCGCATGGTGGCGACTGACGGTCACCGTCTTGCCTTCGCATCTGCCGAGATCGACGCTGATCTGCCCAAGACCGAGGTGATTCTGCCGCGCAAGACAGTGCTTGAACTCGCACGCCAGCTTGCGGACAGCGACGAACCGCTCGAAATCGCACTGGCCGGCAATCAGGCCCGTTTCCGCTTCGGCCCGATCGAACTGATCACCAAGCTGATCGACGGCAAGTTCCCCGATTACGAACGCGTGATTCCGCAGAACCATCCGAAGCTGCTGATCCTTGGCCGCACGATGCTGCTTGCCTCGCTGCATCGCGCTGCGATTCTCACCAATGAGAAGTTCCGGGGCGTTCGTGTGGTACTGTCCTCGGGTAGCCTCAAGATCATCAGTTCGAACGCCGAACAGGAAGAGGCTCAGGAAGAGATCGAAGTCGACTACGCTGGCGACTCGGTCGACATTGGCTTCAACGTCACCTACCTGCTCGATGTGCTGACGAATTCAGCCACTGACGAGATCGAACTGCGGCTCAACGACGGCAACTCCAGCGCGCTGATCACCCTTCCGGGCGACGAGCGCTTCAAGTACGTCGTGATGCCGATGCGGATCTAAGCCGGCAGTCACTCCCAGCCTTAGGCCACGGATTAGCAGGCAGGCGCGAACGGTTGAAAGGCCCTTCGCGCCTGGTCGCTTGATCCGTGGTGAAGAATTCAAGTTTTGAAGCAAGGTCACCCGATGTCCGAACAGAACCAGCAACCCGCCTACGACGAAGACAGCATCCAGCAGCTTGAAGGGCTGGAGGCAGTACGCAAGCGCCCTGGCATGTACATCGGGGACACGTCGGACGGCACCGGCCTGCACCACATGGTGTTCGAGGTCGTCGACAACGCCATCGACGAAGCCTTGGCCGGCCATTGCGACGACATCGTCGTCACGATCCACACCGACAACTCGATCTCGGTGACCGACAATGGTCGTGGCATTCCGGTCGGCATCAAGTTCGACGACAAGCACGAACCGAAACGCTCGGCGGCCGAAATCGTGATGTGTGTGCTGCACGCCGGCGGCAAGTTCAACCAGAACAGCTACAAGGTCTCGGGCGGCCTTCACGGCGTCGGCGTCTCGTGTGTGAATGCGCTGTCGAAATGGCTACGGCTGACGATTCGCCGCGACGGCAAGAAGCATTTCCTCGAATTCAACCGCGGCCATGCGGTCGACCGGCTGATCGAAGTCCAGAACGGGGTTGAGGTATCGCCACTGCGTGTCATCGGCGACACCGAGAAGCGCGGCACCGAAGTCCACTTCCTCGCCGACGAAGAGATCTTCGGCACCGTCGAGTTCCATTACGAAATCCTCGCGAAACGCTTGCGCGAACTCTCCTTCCTCAACAACGGCGTGCGCATCCGCCTGATTGATCAGCGCACCAACCGTGAGGAAGACTTCGCCTTCTCCGGCGGCGTACGTGGTTTTGTCGAGTACATCAATCGCGCCAAGACGGTGCTGCACCCCAACGTTTTCTACGCCGCGGGCGCCACGCAAGTGCCGGTCAGCGGTGGCGGCGGCACGGTGGAGCTCACGGTAGAAGTCGCGATGCAGTGGAACGACAGCTACCAGGAACAGGTGCTGTGCTTCACCAACAACATCCCGCAGTCCGACGGTGGCACCCACCTCACCGGCCTGCGCATGGCGATGACCCGCGTCATCAACAAGTACATCGAAGAGAACGAGATCGCGAAGAAGGCCAAGGTCGAGATCACCGGTGACGACATGCGCGAAGGCCTTGCCTGTGTGCTGTCGGTGAAGATGCCAGATCCCAAGTTCGCCTCGCAGACGAAGATGAAGCTCGTCTCCAGCGAAGCACGGCCGGCCGTCGAAGAAGTGGTCGCCGCCAAACTTTCCGAATATCTGCTCGAACGCCCTATCGACGCCAAGACCATTTGCGGCAAGATCGTTGAGGCCTCGCGCGCCCGTGAGGCTGCTCGCAAAGCGCGTGAAATGACGCGTCGCAAGGGCGTGCTCGATGGCGTCGGCCTGCCCGGCAAACTCGCCGACTGCCAGGAGAAGGATCCCGCGCTGTGCGAGATCTACATCGTCGAGGGTGATTCCGCAGGTGGCTCAGCCAAGCAAGGCCGCGATCGCAAGTTCCAGGCGATCCTGCCGCTACGCGGCAAGGTGCTCAACGTCGAACGCGCGCGCTTCGACAAGCTCATCTCCTCCGAACAGATCGCCACGCTGATCACCGCGCTCGGGACCGGTATCGGCAAGGACGACTTCAAGCCCGAGAAGCTGCGCTACCACCGCATCATCATCATGACCGACGCGGACGTCGACGGCGCCCACATCCGCACCCTGCTGCTGACGCTGTTCTATCGCCAGATGCCCGAGCTCGTCGAGCGCGGTCACATCTACATCGCGCAGCCGCCGCTCTACAAGATCAAGCACGGCAAGAACGAGCGCTACATCAAGGACGACGCTGAACTCGACGCCCACCTGCTGCGCATGGGCCTCGACAGTGCGCAACTCATTCCGTCGGCCGGTGCTACGCCGATCGAAGGCGAAACCCTTGGCGAACTCGCGCGCAACTACCTGCTCGCCGAAGCCGTGATCAACCGGGTTTCAGGCTTCATCGACCCTGCAGCGCTGCACGCGATGCTGGCTGGTGATATCCAGATCTCGCTCGCCGACGAAGCCGCCGCCACTGATTCCGCCGCTCGTCTGCAAGCTTCGATGCCCAAAGGCGTCAACGTTCACCCGCACTTCGATCAGGAAAGTGAAGCCTGGGAGCTGGCTGTGGAACGCATGCACCACGGCAACGTCCGACGTGGCCTCATCGACGCTGAATTCCTTGTTTCCGGCGACTACGCGCAGATCCGTCGCGCAGCAGAAATGATCAACGGCCTGATCGGCGAAGGCGCAGAAATGCGCCGTGGCGAGAAGGGCGCGGCCGTCAGCAGCTTCAAGGAAGCGATCGACTGGATGTTCAACGAAGTCGAACGCAATCTGAGCAAGCAGCGCTACAAAGGCCTCGGCGAAATGAACCCCGAGCAGCTGTGGGAAACCACCATGGACCCTGCTGTCCGTCGCCTGCTCAAGGTGCAGATCGACGACGCCATCGCCGCCGACGAAATATTCACCACTCTGATGGGCGATCAAGTTGAACCGAGGCGTGAATTCATTGAAAGCAATGCCTTGTATGCCCGGAATATTGATGTGTAATTATTGTTGGGTGCTGCGCGCAACCCGAATAAGTGAGAAAAAGTCCTGATTCTTGAGACAAGAAACTCACGAATTGATGAGACAAACGTGCACAACAAAAAGGCCCCGAAAGGGGCCTTTTTGTTGTGCAGAGCACCTCGTCTGGATATCAGCAGAGAAATCCGCTCTGCTCGCTACGGGCTTGAGTGGCTGAATCCCTCGCGCAAACGAGGCTCTAACGTTCCGGACGGAAGGGCTGGCTCTCCATGCGTAAGCTCAGGCTCCCGACGCAGATGATCCATGGCGTAAGATGACAGATGAACAAGAAGAGGCGTAGAGCCGTATTTGCGCGTCACTCATTGGATAGTACATTCGGGCGATGGCCAACAGTCCCCCCGGCTGATTCGGTCAGCAGCGAAGTCCGCACCTAACAAGTTCTGACTGTACGGAGTTGCTCACCTTGTGTTGAGGATCACCTAAAACTGACCCAGTGCGATCGTTGAAAATTGACCCACCCTGCAAGGCTACCCGAGGGGGCCTTGGTCTGTGAAAGTCAGTTGTTCCTGCGGTTCGGTTTTTCCTCCTTTTC
>NZ_JAYRDJ010000019.1:0-92314 GCF_041909475.1 Niveibacterium sp.
TACGGCGCGGCGGCGCTCTTGAGCACCAGCGGCGCCGTAGCTCGACCACCTGCCAGCGAACAGTGGCTGCATCCCGTTGCGGGCGGCATTGCGCTGCTTATCACCCTTACGCTGCGAGGCGGCGGCGAGCGGCGGCAACCGGTGCTCGCCCTGATCGGGCTGATCGCCGTGCTGGTCGGCCTGCCGCTGCTGGGCGGGGTTCGCGCGCATGAAGCGGGCGGCGTTGCCGCGCTGTGGCCGGCCGATACGCCGGCGGCCTTCGGCGCCCTGATCCTGATCTGGGCGGCCGGCTATATCGGGCTGAGCCTGCGCGCCGACCGCATCACACGCGGCATCGCCGAGGCGCTGGCTTGGGCGATCTGCGCGACGGCGCTCGCCGCGCTGATCTGGACATCGCTGTCGCTGCCCCTGATCTACGGCCTGGTGGCCCTTGCTTCGCCGCCGCCGGCCGTATCAATTGGGTTGCTGCTGCTCGGCTTGCGGCTGTTCGCCCACTGCCGTGCGTATCGCCCCGCCGCGCGCAGCGAGGACGTTCGCGTGGCGCGCATCGGCGTTGGTTTTCTCATCGCGGTGGCGTTCGTGACCACACTGGTCACGCTGGTGGCGCTGGAGACCCAGATCGAGCGCTCGCTCTACCAGCAGCAACGCATGACGGCGCGGAACCGCGAGCAGGTCTTCTTCTTCGCCACCGAAAGGCAGTTCTACGACGCCAACGCGCTGCTGAAGGATCAGGAGATCGGCCGCCTCGCCTTACAGGCACAACGCAGTACGGACGAGAAGATCCGGCGTCAGCTGTTCCAGCGCATTCAGGAGCAGTTGCCATTCCGGGTGGTGCGGGCGTTCAGCGCGCGCGGCAAGCGCGGCGAAGTACTCGCCGAACGGGGCACGCTGTCATCGGCGGATGCCATCTGGAGCGACACGCGCGGCAAGGTTCAGCTTGAAGTGAAGTGGGAACAGGGCGTGCCGTTCGCCCTGATGCGCCTGCAGCTTGAGTTGCTCGGCGAGGGCGTCGTCGGCGAGTTGCTGATCGAGCAGTCGGTGCCCGCCTGGGAACAACTCGTCAGCGACACCTACGATCTCGGCCGCACCGGCGTGATGGCCCTGTGCGGCGAGAACGCGCAGCGCATCCGCTGCTTCCTCTCGGGCAGCGGCGAATCCCTGCGCACGCCGCCACCCGGCGCGAAGATGACGGCATCGGTAGAGGATGCGCTGGCAGGCCACACCAGCCCCACATGGGATCCGCTTTTCAGCCAGGACGAGCAAGGTCGGCCGGTCACGCTGGTGTATGGCCCGATCGGGCCGGTGGGCATGGGTATGGGCATCGCCGGCAACGGCCTCGCGATGCTGATCACGATGGATGCCGACGAGTTCTATGAACCGGTGCGCCACCAGTGGCACCGGATCCTACCCGTCGTGCTGGGCATTGTCCTCGTCGCGGGCTGGGCGCTCCGCCGCATCGTTCAACCGCTGATCCGTGCGCTGCGGGACAAGGAAGCGCGCTTCCGCGAGCTGACCGAGTTGTCGTCCGACTGCTACTGGCAGATGGATGCAGAACTGCGTTTCAGCGAGATCGTGGGCAAGGATCTCGCAGCGTCCGGCATCGATACGACGCGCTGGCTCGGCCGCGTGGTGTCCGCGCTCCCCCTGCATGCCGACGAAGCAACGCACGCCCACGCCATTGAAGCCGCCATGCAGCGCCGCGAGGTGTTTTCCGAGGAAGTACTGCGCCTCACCGCGGACGATTTGCAGCTGCGCTACCTGGTCCTGTCCGGCGCGCCGCAGTACGACGCCCGCGGGCGCTTCCTTGGCTATCGCGGCGTGGGGCGGAACATTACGCGCCAACGGCAGGCGGAGGAACGCCTGCGCCACGCACAGAAAGACCTGCTGCGAGCCGAGCGCCTGGCCTCGCTCGGCAGCCTGGTCGCCGGCGTGGCGCATGAACTCAATACGCCGATCGGCAACTGCGTGACGGCCGCGAGTGCATTGAACGAGGAAATCGAGCGATTCGACGCAGCGGTGGCCGAGGGGAAGATCCGCCGCGTCGACCTGAGCGACTTCACGGCCTACGTGCGCGAGGCGGTGCATCTGCTGCGGCGCGGCCTCGATCGCGCGGCCGGCACCATCCGCAAATTCAAGGAGGTGGCTGTCGACCAGTCGAGCGACCGTCGCCTGGTATTCGATCTGAACAACAAGCTCGGCGACATCGTCGGCCTGCTCAGCCCGACGCTCGCGCGCCGCGGCGTAACGCTCGATGCGCGTGTGCCCGAAGGCCTGGTGATGGACAGTTTCCCGGGCGCGATCGCACAGGTGGTCGACAACCTGGTGCTCAACGCGCTGACCCACGCCTTCGAAGGCCGCGAACGCGGCGAAATTCATCTGATCGTGTCGCCGCTTGCCGACGACCGCCTGCAGCTGAGCGTGAGCGACAACGGCGTGGGCATGAGTGCCGCCGTGATGGACCGCATCTTTGAGCCCTTCTTCACCACCCGCCTCGGCACGGGCGGCAGCGGCCTGGGTCTCTACATCGTGCGCAACATCGTGCAGGAGGTGCTGGCGGGCACCATCGACGTCGCCAGCACGCCCGGCAGCGGCACCACCTTCACGCTCGAATTCCCGCGCGTGACGCCGGAGACCAGCGCCGCCCCCCCGGAGGCACTGCGCTGAGTCTTTCGTGACGCGCGGCCCTATCGGCCGCCCACGATTTGGGGTTCAATGCGCGCAGCATTGCCGTGCGGCCCACCGGCCCACGACCGGCAATGCCCGTCGCTCCCTAGAACCCGCACAGCGCCCGCGCGCCGTGCTTACTGGCAGAGGCTTTGACGCAAGCATGCAAACGAGTTTTTCAGACTGGGTTTCCGGCGCCGACGAACTGAGCGCGAATTCTGCGCAGCGCCAGTTGCTCGCCATCCGCACCTCCGCCCGCAGCCGCTCGCACGCCGGGCTGCGCCTGCAGCGCCAGGGGCGCGCCTGGCTGGCAACGCTGATCGCGCTGTCGCTCGGCCTGATCCTGATCCCGCTTCTGCAGAACGCCGGCGTGCGGCTTGCGCTTGCCCCCAACGTGCTGAACCTGCTGCAGATCTTCCTCGGCGTATCGGTGCTGGTATGTGTGGTGCTGGTGGCCTCAGCCAACCATGCACTGCGCGCACGCGTGCTGCTTGAATGCGGCGACCGCTTGCGCGAACTGGGGCGCGAGTTCGAGAAGGTGTGCGAAGACGTCGGCCCCGGCGCGATCTCGTCGCACATCCTCGACGAGTTCCGCCTGCGCCATGCCGACACGCTGCGCAACCTCGAATCCCCGTCGCGCAATGACCAGCGCCTCGCGGTGCTCGACATGCCCACCGAACACCGCCTCGGCCGCGGCGAGCGCACCCGTCTCGCGCTACGCGCTCAGCTGACCAGCGTCTCCGGCCTCGCCCTGCCGCTCGTCATCGTGGCACTCGAAGCCGTCTTCGTCGCGCACGCGCTGGGCATGTCACAGCTCGGGGGCGATCCGCTGGTCGCCAGCAGCATCTCAGCCGGCGACGCCGAGCCCTCGCTGCGGATCAGCCGTTAGTCGCCCTACTCGCCTAACCCCACATCCCGCGCAGCTTCGCGGCGATATCGACGACAGCCTGCGGCGGCGGCGTAACAGCCCCCGCTGCGCTGCTTCCGGCCACCGGCCATACGGCCTGCTCGAAGTGCTCGAGCACGCCCGGCGGAATAAAGCGGGTGCGCTGCGCGTAGACATGACGATCGCCGCCACCGCTTTGCTGCGTAACGTAAAAGCGCTGTGGCGTCAGCAGATGCAATGCGTCCTTCGCGCGCGTCATCGCCACATAGAGCAGGCGGCGTTCCTCTTCAATCTCGGCGCTACTGCCGGTCGCAAGGTCTGAGGGAATGCAGCCGTCCACCGTGTTGAGCAGGTAGACCGACTCCCACTCCTGCCCCTTTGCCGAATGGATCGTCGACAGGATCAGGTAATCCTCGTCGAGCAGCGGCACGCCGGATTCATCGCTGGTGGCGTCCGGCGGATCGAGCGTCAGCTCGGTGAGGAAGCGCTCGCGGTTCGGGTAGCTGGCGGCGATGCGCTCCATCTGCAGCAGATCCGCCTCACGGATTGCGGCGTCTTCGTACTTGCGCTCGAGATGCGGCGCATACCAGCGGCGCACGCGTTCGAGATCGGCCGGCCAGGCGGCGCGCAGGCGCAAGTCGCCCAGGAGCTTGGGCAGCTCGCCCCAAGCCTCGCCGGCGGATGCGGGCGGCGCGAAGTCGGCCAGCGCGGCGACCGGGTCGTTCGCGGCTTCGAGCAGATCCACGATGCGCGCCGCGCTCTTCGGGCCGATGCCCGGCATCAGCTGCACCGCGCGGAAACCGGCGACGCGGTCGCGCGGGTTTTCGGCCCAGCGCAGCACCGCGAGCATGTCCTTCACATGGGCCGCTTCGAGAAATTTGAGCCCACCGAATTTCACGAAGGGGATGTTGCGGCGCGTGAGTTCGATTTCCAGCGGCGCACTGTGATGCGCGGCGCGGAACAGCACTGCCTGTTTCTTCAACGCCACGCCCTCTTCGCGGCGCGCGAGTACTTGCGTCGCCACGTAGCGCGCCTGGTCGGTCTCGTCGCGCACGGTGACCAGCTGCGGGCGCTGGGTGGCGGCCCGCTCGCTCCACAGGTTCTTCGTAAAGCGCTCGGCGGCAAGCCCGATCACCGCGTTCGAGGCAGCAAGGATCGGCTGCGTAGAACGGTAGTTGCGCTCCAGCGTGACCACCCTCGCCGGCTGCGCGAACTCGGCGGGGAAGTCGAGGATGTTGCGCACCGTGGCGCCGCGGAAGGCGTAGATGGATTGCGCGTCGTCACCAACCACGGTGAGGCCGTGGCCATCCGGTTTGAGCGCCCGCAGGATCGAGGCTTGCAGGCGGTTGGTGTCCTGATACTCATCAACCAGCACATGCGCGAAGCGCTGGCCCAGCTCGGCGGCCAGCGTCGGCTCGGCCGCCATGTGTGCCCAGTAGAGCAGCAGATCGTCGTAGTCGAGCACATCCTGACGCTGCTTGGCCGCCACATAAGCGCCGAAGAGCTTCTTCAGATCCTCTTCCCACATCGCACACCAGGGGAAGGCGTCGCGCAGCACATCGGCGAGCGGCGCGCTGGTGTTCACGACGCGCGAGTAGATCGCGAGACAGGTCTGCTTGGTCGGGAAGCGCTTTTCCTTCGCCGACAGGCCTTGCTCATGCCGCACCAAATTCATCAGATCGGCCGAGTCTTCGCGGTCGTGAATCGTGAAGGCAGGCCCAAGGCCGATCCGCTCCGCGTACTCGCGCAGCAGGCGCGCGCCGATGCCGTGGAAGGTGCCGGCCCAGCTCAGGGCTGCGCGTGCCAGCGCCGGATCATCACTGGCGCTGCCCAGGATACGCTCAACGCGACGCGTCATCTCCACCGCCGCCCGGCGTGAGAAGGTGAGCAACAGGATGCTCGCCGGGTCCGCCCCGCCCAGCACCAGATGCGCCACGCGGTGCGCAAGCGTGTTGGTCTTGCCCGAGCCGGCGCCGGCGATCACCAGCAGCGGCGCGGCGTCGGCGTACTCGACGGCGGCTTTCTGCTCGGGGTTGAGGCGCGACGCAGATGCGGCAGGGGCTTGGGCGACGGCGGACATGAACAGACCTGACGACAAAAGGTGTATGAATATACACCCTCGGACGCGCAGCGCAGTCAGCGCGCCGATGCTGGCGCGCCCCGCTGGATGTCGGCCCAGGCCATCAAAAACAGGCGCCGAATCCGCCTCGATTTGCCCGGCAAGACCCCGCAGGCTTGTCCATACTGTATCCACCAGTCATAGCCGGTGGAGGCTGCGATGCACATCATGCCCTTCGAAACCGTCAACCACGACGATGCACGGGCGTCGCTCGATGCTGATCTGCGGCGCGTTGTGCCGCCCTTGCGCAAGGGGGCTTACGACCACAGCCGCGACGCGCGGATCCACCTGAGCCCGCTGGCCGAGTATTGGCTTGCGGAAACGCATGATGACAATGCCGAGCTGCTCGCCGAACGCTTCCCCCATGTAGCGAACCGGCTCGCGTTGATCTGGCGCGAGCCCTTCGCCGCGCTGGACTACCTAGACAGCCTGATCACCGATACCCGCTGCGGCCGCCAGGGCTTCCCGGAGCCGGTGCTACGCGCGTTGCTGAAGCTGCACGACCGCTGCACCGCAGCGCTACCTCCGCGTAACCCCTTCCTGCCGAACGATCCGTGGGTTCGAGGCAGCGATTCGGGCGAACGCCGGCACTAGAACACCGCCGCGCTCAGCGGATCGCGTGCCGCCACTCGTCCTCGAAGGTCCGCACGAGGTTCTGGCTGTTCAGGTGATTCGGCTCGGCGGCAACGCGATCCATGTCGCGCGAGAAGCTGAACATCGCCGCCAGCGTGCCGCCATCGAGAAACCGCGTGGGCACCGGCAACGCGGCGGGCGGTTCGTAGGGCAACCGCCCCGCAAGGATGTAGCCCCATTCGCCGAAGGACGGCACCAACGCATGGTAGGGGGCGGTCTGAAAGCCCGCCTCCTCCAGCGTCGCGACCACCGTCCAGTAGGCCTTGCGTGCGTAGAACGGGCTGGTCGCCTGGATCACCGCGCGCCCCTCGGGCGCCACGTGGCGGGCGAGCAGCCGGTAGAACGCGGTGGTGTAGAGCTTGCCGACGGCGAAGTTGGACGGGTCGGGAAAATCCACCACGACGAAATCGAAACGCTCGCGTGAGTCCTCCAGCCAGCGCCCGGCATCGGTGTTGATCACCTGCACCTTGGGCGAGTGAAACGCATTGCCGTTGAGCGCACGCAGCGCCGGCGCATCGCGGAACAGCGAAGTCATGCCGGGATCGAGATCGACCAGCGTGACATGCTCGATCTGCGGATACTTCAGGATCTCGCGCACCGCAAGGCCGTCACCGCCGCCCAACACCAGTACGCGGCGCGCCCACGGCAGGCTCGCGAGACCCGGATGCACCAGCGCCTCGTGGTAGCGGTATTCGTCGGCCGACGAAAACTGCAGGTTGTTGTTGAGGAACAGGCGCAGGTCGTCCTTCCAGCGCGTCAGCACGATGCGCTGGTACGGCGTGGTGCGGGTGTAGAGGATCGGGTCCTGGTACATCTGCTGTTCGGCCCAGCCGGTAAAGCGCCCGGCGAAGCCAAAACCAGCCGCAATCACCGCCAACGTGACCGCGCACTGCACCACGACCAGACGCGCCTGCGGCAACTGCGCACGGAACACCGCCACCGCCCACAGCGCGACCGCCGCATTGAGCAAGCCGAACAACAGGCCGGTGCGCACCAGCCCGAGGTGCGGTGCGAGCAGCAGCGGGAAGGCGATCGACACCGCGAGCGCGCCAAGGTAGTCCACCGTCAGCACCTGTGACACCAGATCGCGTAAGGACAGCTCACGCCGCAGGATGCGCATCACCAGCGGGATCTCCAGCCCCACCAGCACACCCACCGCAAGTACCGCGCCGTACAGCATCACGCGGAAAGGCGCCGCCTCCAGCGCGAAGATGCCGAACAGCGCCGCCGGCGTGAAACCGCCGACCAGCCCCACCAGCAGTTCGAGCTGGATGAAGCGCAGCACCAGGTTGCGTTCGACATACTTCGACAGCCAGGAGCCCACCCCCATCGCGAACAGGTAGGTGCCGATCACGGTGGAGAACTGCGTGACCGAATCGCCCAGCAGGTAGGACGACAGCGCGCCCGCAACCAGCTCGTAGGCGAGCCCGCAGGACGCGACGATGAAGACGGAAACGAGCAGCGCGTGGCGCTGGGTGCGGAGTGAGCTCATCTGGATGCGGGGCGCGGCCGATCGAACCGGCGCCCGCTTGGGGGTTCTGTAGAGGTGAAAATGGCGCCTCCGCCGCACTCAGCGGCAGACGAAGCGCCTTGCAGGCGGCTAACCGTGAATCGCGGCCGCCACGATGATCGCGATACCGAGGCACATCGCCGCAACGATGATCGCGAGCGGCAGGTTGCGTTCCTTCACGATCTCGCGCCAGAGGTCGTAGGGCGTGATCTTGTCGACGATGATGAAGGACACCCAGAACACCACCACGCCCAGAATCGAATAAATGATGGAGCCGAGCAGCGGCCGCGCGTTGAAGAACAGTTCCATGATTGGGCTCCTGCTTACTTGTGATAGAGGCGTCCGCCGCTGGAGCGGGCGCTCGATGAAGAACCACGCTCGTCGAACAGGCCGTAGCCGCGCGAATCCATCCAGCCGAGCAGCGAAATCGCCAGCAATGCGGTCACCGAGAACAGCTTGATCATCAGTCGTCATCCTCCGAACTGCTGGTCATCGGGTGATCGCTCTCGCTCCAGCGCGCCACCTCGAAACTGTAGCTGCGCACGAACGCGAACAACGGAAAGCACAACAACAGCAACCAACAGCTGGCGAGGTTCGAGAACGGCGGCGGCGCCACCCGCAGCGTGACTTGATCGGTCAGCAATTGCGGCGCATCGGCGGGCAGCTCGCCGCGCACGACGAGGTGGTATTCACCTGCCGGCACCTGATAGAACACCGCGCTGCCGGTCTGCCCACCTTCGGACCAGGAGCCGTCGGAGTCGTAGCCGGTGTAGTAGGAAATCTCATTGGCCGCCACGAAGTGTTCGCCCGAGCCACGGTTGACCAGCTCGACCTCCACCCCGGCCCAGGTATTCGAGACCGGCGCGAAGTGGTCGACCTCGACACGACGCTGGTCCGACGGAATGCGGAAAGGCTCCGAGGTCAGCGATGTTTCCTGACCCGGCTGCAAATCGAGCCTGGTCTGGTGGAAGACTGCCGATGATCCGCCGGTGAAGATGCCGTGCACAATCCAGGCCAGCAGCGCGAAGACCAGGAACAAACCCAGCACCGGCCAGCGCGTCGCAGCATGGGGATTGGGCTGACAGGCATTCACGCCCGAGGCGCGCATCAACGGGCGTTTGAGCGCAAACGCCGCCGTGACTTCGTCCGGCGACAGGTAGCGGCCGGCGGACCAAGTCCATTCGTTGTCGGTCTGTTCGCACGACAGCACATTCGGCGGCGCCACGAAGTCGCGCACCTGCACCTTGTCACCCAGTCGCACCCGCCAGGTGAACTCGCCCAGCACCGAAATCACCTCGGCGCGGTAATCGGCAAAGTGGCGGTAGCGCGAGCCACCAAGCGTGTATTCCGGTCGATCGCCGCCCACGTTCTGCACCGGCAGCTTGTCGATCTGGCGCACGAAGTTCCAGTGACCGCGCTCCGATACGAGCCAGGCGAATCCACCCTTGCCGTCGTACAACAGGTACTCGTCCCAGGTGCCGACCTCATGTGGCACGCCTTTGCGCATGAAGCCGATGGCTTCCCACTCGACGCCGTCGAGCTTGCCCTTGCTGCCCAGCGCGAGCGGCGGCACCACGCGCGAGCTGGAACGCGCAGCGTCGCGCACCTTGGCGACCTTGCCATCCACATCCGACAAGGCGCCGCAACTGGTGCACGCCACCACCAGCACGCTCTGATCATGCAGCGACCACGGCGCACCGCAGGACGGGCAGGCAATTGCTTCAGCCTTCCGTGCCGGCGTCGCCCCCAGCGCCTCGCTGGCGCGGTCGCGCGTATTCGCGAGCTTGAGTGCAGCGCGGTCCACCGAGGCGCCAACATACACGGTGGCCGGATCGGACGAATAGTCGATCGTCGCAAACGCATCATCCGGCCCGCGCAGATCGATCACCGGCGCGATGTAGCCGGCCCCGACAACGAAGGGCAGCTCGCCCTCGCCGGAAAGGCAGACAGCCTCCTCCTTGTTGCTGACCTCGAACACCTTGCCGGCGATCTGCACCCGCGCGCCAGGGCGGATCGCCTCAAACGGCGGGAATTCCGGTCGCGAAGGATGCGGCAGTGTGACCGTCCACTGCCCGCCTGATTCCGACATCCAGCCGAACTTGCCGTCGTCGAACAGGATGTGCCATTCGTTCCAGAAGCCGGCGTCGTAGCGCAACTGCAGCCGGCCCACCACGCCGAAGCCGGTACCGCCCCAACGCCCCTGCGTGCCGATCTGGACCGGGCTGTCGTCCGGCAACAGCTCGGCCATGCGGCCGAGGTTCTTCAGCGTGTCGCCATCGCGTGCGAGCGTGGCACGGCAGTACGCGCACACCGCGAGCGCCGAGGCTGCGGACTGGAAGCGCACAGCGGCGCCGCAGGAGGGGCAAATTACGTTGACGGGCATGCGTGCAGGTCAGCGAGCTTGCCGGCAGCGCGTGCATGCACGGCAAGCATCCACGTCACACGGCGCTCAGGAGAGCTTGCCGAGCAGTTCGGCCTTCTTCGCCGCAAACTCTTCGGCGGTAAGGATGCCCTTCTCCATCAGGCCATGGAGCTTTTCCAGCAAGGCCACGACATCCTCCGCGGACTGCGCCGGTGCCGCGGGTGCAGCGGCCGGCGCCGCACCCTGCGTAGCTTGCGTGAAGGCGCCCGCCATTGCCTGCCCCATCGCAATGCCGGCACCAAGGCCCGCACCCGCGCCAGCGATACCGCCTTCATTGCCCGCGGCAATCGGGATCGCGTTGGCGGTCTGGTACTGGGTGAACTTGTTGAGGTCACCCACCATGTTCATGCCGATGCGCTGGTCGAGCACCTTCTGCAGCTCTTCCGGCAGCGACACGCTCTCGACCACGAAGTTGTCGAGCGCCAGGCCGAACTTCGCGAAGGCCGGCTCCATGCGCGCCTTGAGTTGCGCGCCGAACTCCGACAGGTTGGCCGCCATGTCGAGGAAGGCCACGCCGGACTCGCCGAACAGCTCGCTCATGCACGACACCATCGTGCCGCGCAGTTGGCCGTCGAGGTCGTCCACCGTGTAGTGCTCGCGGGTGCCGCTGACTTCGGAGTGGAACAGCTTCGGATCGACGATGCGGTAGCCATAAAGGCCAAAGGCACGCAGGCGAACGATGCCGAAATCCTTGTCGCGAATCGTCACTGGCTGCGGCGTGCCCCACTTGCGATCGAGCTTGAGCCGCGTACTGAAGAAGTAGACGTCGCTCTTGAACGGCGACTGGAACAGCTTGTCCCAGTTCTGCAGGTTCGTCAGGATCGGCAGCGTCTGCGTCTTGAGCGTGTAGAGGCCCGGCGCGAAGAGATCCGCGACACGGCCTTCGTTCACAAACAACGCGGCTTGCGACTCGCGCACCGTGAGCTGGGCGCCGTACTGGATCTCCATGTCCTGCATCGGATAGCGCGACACCAGCACGCTGTCGTCGTCTTCCGTCCAGTGGATGACGTCGATGAACTGTTTCTTGATGAAATCCATCAGGGCCATGGTGGGGATCTCCTTGGGGTAGTGCGCAGGATGCTACTGCGCCGCGGGCGCGCGGGCCAGATGCCGGCCACTCAGGCCGTGTCGCGCGCCACGCAGAGCAAGCCTTCAAGAACCAGATTCGGGAAGTCGATACGCGGCGGCGCGATCAGCGGCGCCAGGGCTGCAGCAGATCCGCCGGACAACACGACCGGCGTGTGGGCCGGCATCTCTTGGCGAAAACGCTCCACCGCGCCCGACTGCGCATAGCGGATTCCGGTTTCGATCGCGTCGTGCGTGTTCTTCGGAAACGCCACGCAATCACCCTCGGCGAGCGGCAAGGCTGCGGTGCCACCGGCCAGCGCGCGCAACATCAAGCCGTGCCCCGGCAGGATCAGGCCACCGAGGAAGTTGCCGCCCGCGTCGATCGCATCCACCGTCGTCGCAGTGCCTGCGCTCACCACCACGCAAGCGCCGCGCACCCGGTGCCAGGCACCGATCGCGGCGGCCCAGCGGTCCGGCCCCAGGCGCGTCGGTTCGGCATAGCGGTTGGTCACGCCGCAACGCGACAGGCTGGCAGCGAACCACTCGGCGCGCGCGGCGGTATCGCCCAGTTGTTCGAGGATCAGCGAGCGGATCGCTTCCGACGCCACATGAGCGATCAACACCCGCTCGGGCGTACCGAAGCGCATGAAGTCGCAGGTCGCCAGTGCGTCATGCGCCACGTCCTCGCGGCACAGCCAACGGCTACCGTCGTGAAAGCCCCATTTGACGCGCGTGTTGCCGGCATCGATCAGCAGGTACATCAGCCTCGCCTCCGCAGCGACACATCGCCGCCCAGCACACGCACCAGCAGGCCATCGCGCTCCAGCATCAAGGCGCCCTCTGCATCAACGCCGCGACACAGGCCTTCCGCCTCACCGCTGTCGTCGACCAAGCGCACCGGCTGATCCTGCAACGCATGGCGCACCTGCCATGCATCACGCAGGACCGCGAACCCCTGGCGCTCGAACAGGTCGAGCGAGGTGGCCAGCGACGCCAGCACGGCAGCCAACACAGCCACCGGATCGGTCGACACGGCGCTCGACTCGGAAAGCCCTGCGACCGGCTGATCCAGTACATCGCCGGGCGCCGGCGGCGCCAGATTGAGGCCGATTCCGATCACCGCTGCGGTGCGCGCACCGCTTTGGTGCAGTTCAATCAGGATGCCGCCCAACTTGCGTCCGTCGAGCCAGATATCGTTCGGCCACTTCAGTGCAATGTCGCGCGCACCAAGGCCTTCGAGGGCCTGTGCAACGGCCAGGCCGGCGGCAAGGCTGAGCCCGGAGAGGCGCGTGCCAGGCTGAAATCGCCACAGCAGGGAGAAAGTGAGGCTGGCCTCGGGTCGCGCTACCCATGCGCGGCCACGACGACCGCGACCAGCGGTCTGCTCGAGCGCCCACAGCACGGCGCCCGAGGGCGCGCCCGCCGCGGCGCGGTCGAGAAGCAGGCTGCTTGTGGAGGGGCAGGTTTCGAGCAGATCGGCGTCGAAACGGGCGGCGACGGGGCCGAGCTGCGCCTTGAGGCGGGCCAGCTCCTGATCGGTGCGATCTGACACTGCGCGTGATCCAGCTTGGGAAACGCGCAGTGTAACGGCTGCACCGTTCAAGAGCAGCCTATGCGGGGCGATGTTGCGTCAACACTGAAGCACTTCGCGCGCGGCAGCGCCCGCCGCATTTTCTCGGCGCTGCTTACTCGGCGTCCATGCCGAGTTCCTGAATCTTGCGCGTGATCGTGTTGCGACCGATGCCCAACAACTGGGCGGCCTCGACACGACGGCCACCGGTGGCATTGAGTGCGCGACGGATCAGGTTGCGCTCGAACTCGCGCGTCAGCATGTCGAACACCTCGCCGGGCTTGGTCGCGAGCAGGCGATCGGCCTCCACCGCCAAGGCGTCGAGCCAGGACTCCGAGGCCACACGCGCCGGTTGCTCGCGCACTTCGCTCGGCAGGTCGCCGACATCCACCGTCTGCCCCGGCGCCATCACGGTGAGCCAGTGGCACAGGTTCTCCAGCTGGCGCACGTTGCCGGCGAATTCCAGCGTCTGCAGATACTTGAGCGCCTGTTCGGATAGCCGCTTGGTCTCGACCCCCAGTTCATGCGCCGAACGCGACAGGAAGTGGCGCGCCAGCAGGGGCACGTCTTCCTTGCGCTCACGCAGCGGCGGCAAGCGCAGGCGGATCACGTTGAGGCGGTGGAACAAGTCTTCGCGGAACAGGCCGTCGCGAACCCGCTGTTCGAGGTTCTGGTGCGTCGCCGCAATCACGCGCACATTGGCCTTGATCGGCTGGTGGCCACCAACGCGATAGAAATGATTGTCGGACAGCACACGCAACAAGCGCGTCTGCAGCTCCGGCGGCATGTCGCCGATTTCGTCGAGGAACAGCGTGCCACCCTCGGCCTGCTCGAAACGGCCGCGGCGCTGCGCGGTGGCACCCGTGAAGGCGCCCCGCTCATGACCAAACAGTTCGGATTCCAGCAGATCCTTCGGAATCGCCGCGGTGTTGATGGCGATGAAGGGCTGGTCCTTGCGCGGACTGTGGCGATGCAATGCTCGGGCGACGAGCTCCTTGCCGGAGCCGGATTCGCCGTTGATCATCACCGTTGCATGCGACTGCGACAGCCGCCCAATGGCGCGAAACACTTCCTGCATCGCCGGTGCCTGGCCAAGGATCTCCGGCACCGTGGTGCTCTCCTCGGCGGCGGGGCCGCGATGGCGGCTCTCTTCGATCGCGCGACGCACCAGCTCGACCGCCTGATCGACATCGAAAGGCTTGGGCAGGTATTCGAATGCACCGCCCTGGAAAGCCGATACCGCGCTGTCGAGATCCGAGTAGGCGGTCATGATGATCACCGGCAGGCTCGGGTAACGCGCCTTGACCTTCTCCAGCAGCACCAGGCCCGATTCGCCCGGCATGCGGATATCGCTCATCATCACCTGCGGTGGCGCGGCGCCGGCATCCAGCTCGGTCAACGCTTCGCTGGCCGAGCCGAAACTGCGGTGAGGAATGTTCTCGCGGGTGAGTGCCTTTTCGAGGACCCAGCGGATGGAGCGGTCGTCGTCAACAATCCAGATCGGATTCATGGTCTGCACTTCTGTAAGGGGTGAGGACTGCAGGCCCGCAGCGGACCTGCACGCCTCAGCACTCACTCTTCGTTGCGGATCGGCAGCACGATCGTGAAGCAGGTACGGCCTGGCTCGCTTTCGACATCGATCATGCCCTGATGCTGTTCGACGAAGCTCTGCGCGATCGAAAGCCCGAGGCCGCTGCCGCTGTCGCGGCCCGACACCAGCGGATAGAAGATGCGATCGCGGATCGCCTCGGGGATTCCGGGGCCGCTGTCGATCACGCGCAGTTCAAGTGCGAGCTTGTGGCGCTTCTTCGCCAGCGTCACCTGCCGCAACGCGCGGGTACGCAGCACCACTTCACCCTCGCCCTGCATCGCCTGTGCAGCGTTGCGCGCGATGTTCAGCACCACCTGGATCAGCTGCTCGCGGTCGCCTGTCAGCTCGGGCAGGCTGGTGTCATAGTCGCGCCGCACGACGACGCCGGGGAACTCCGCGCGCACCAGACGCAGCACGCGTTCAAGCACGTCATGGATATTGACCGGGCCGGGCTGCATCGCGCGGTGCGCGTTGAGCAGGCGCTGCATCAGATCCTGCAGCCGGTCGGCTTCGGCGATGATGACTTCGGTGTATTCCTTGAGCTGCGCGTCGTTGAGTTCGCGTGCCAGCAGCTGGGCGGAACCACGGATGCCGCCGAGCGGATTCTTGATTTCGTGCGCGAGGTTGCGGATCAGCTCGCGGTTCGCCTGCTGCTGCTCGATCAATCGCTCTTCGCGCGCCACTTTCAGTTGCGCATCGATCGGGCGAAATTCCATCAGCAGGCGGGCGCCAAACACATCAACCGGCGTGGCAGTGCAATCCACATGCAGGGTGTCGTGTCCGGCGCGCGCCAGCACGAGATTCTGGCCGGTGTAGCTCCAGTTGTTTGCAAGCGCATTGTCGAGCGCGGCATCGAGGCCGGGCGGCTCGCCGAGCAGCGCCGTCAGCGGGCGACCGACAGACTGGCGGGCGCTGACTTCAAACAGGTTCTCTGCGGCGGGGTTGATATAGCGGACGACACGGCCGTCGTCGACCAGCACGACGGCCGACGCAAGCAAGTCGAGCCCCGCGATCCGGGCGTCGGTATGCGCCTGTGGCACGGGGTCGGAATACACGGTTACGCGAGTCATGCGGAGCAATGCGAGCAAGAAGCGCGCCAAGCTTGATTTGCGCTGCGAGACACCGAGATGCGCGACAAACCGATCATCGCCCGCCGCGTTGCAGTGACGGACGCGACACACCAGCGGGCGAGATCGCCCGCACCGGATCAGCGTAGTTTGGCGATTTCCGCCCGGATCGCTTCGACATTGCGCTCATGCAACTCGACCTGATCCTGGAACGGCTTCAAACGCTCCTGCACCTTGGCAAAATTCTTCTCGCTGCCGCTGCGCGCGCCTTCCTGCTCCGCCAGCTCCTTCTTTGCCGACTCCAGCGCCCGTTCCTCGGTCGCCAATTCGGTTTCGAGGATCTTGCGCCGGTCGCTGTCGCGACTGCGCTGCGTCGAAGCATCGACTTTCGGAAACTCGGCGGGAGACGGCGTTGCCGACGGCTTCTTTGCCGACGGCCCCGGCACGGACGAAACGTTCTGGTCGCGGGACAGCAGCGTGCAACCCTTCTCGCCGATCTTGGTGTTGGTGTAGGTGACCTTGCCGGACACCGGATCGACACACTTGAAGATGTCGGCATGGGCCGGCAGCGTTGAGAGAAGTGCCGCAACAGCGGCCAGGGAACGAATCGTGGACATGCAGACGTCACGCGGGTGGACGGGCCGTCGAGTGTAGGCGCCGCCGCGTCGCCTGCCAAGCGCCGACACGATTCGATGCACTTTCACGCCGGCGAAGGACAAAAAAAGAGGACGGGCAAGCCCGTCCTCCTTGTGCTCCGGATCGAGGAATCGATCAGAGGCTGTAGTACATGTCGAATTCGACCGGGTGCGTGGTCATGCGGATCTTCGTCACGTCTTCCATCTTCAGCGCGATGTACGCATCGATGAAGTCGTTCGAGAACACACCACCACGGGTCAGGAACTCGCGATCCTTGTCCAGCGCTTCCAGCGCCTGATCCAGCGAGGAGCAGACGGTCGGGATCAGCGCGTCTTCTTCCGGCGGCAGGTCGTACAGGTTCTTGTCAGCTGCATCGCCCGGGTGGATCTTGTTCCGCACGCCATCCAGACCGGCCATCATCAGCGCGGCGAAGCACAGGTACGGGTTCGCGCCCGGATCCGGGAAGCGAGTCTCGATACGACGCGCCTTGTCGCTGTTGACGAACGGGATGCGGATCGAAGCCGAACGGTTCTTCGCCGAGTAAGCCAGCTTGACCGGTGCTTCGTAGTGCGGCACGAGGCGCTTGTAAGAGTTGGTCAGCGGGTTGGTGATCGCGTTCAGCGCACGGGCGTGCTTGATGATGCCGCCGATGTAGTACAGCGCGAACTCGGACATGCCGGCGTAGCCGTTGCCCGCAAACAGGTTCTTGCCGTCCTTCCAGATCGACTGGTGCACGTGCATGCCCGAACCGTTGTCACCAACGATCGGCTTCGGCATGAAGGTCGCGGTCTTGCCGTACTGGTGGGCAACGTTGTGCACCACGTACTTGAGCATCTGCGTCCAGTCAGCGCGCTTGGTCAGCGTGCTGAACTTGGTGCCGATTTCGTTCTGGCCGGCGGTCGCCACTTCGTGGTGGTGCACTTCGACCGGGATGCCGATCTGCTCGAGCGCCAGCACCATCGCGGCACGGATGTCGTTGTGGCTGTCGACCGGGGGAACCGGGAAGTAACCGCCCTTGACGCCCGGACGGTGGCCGGTGTTGCCGCCTTCGAACTTCTCGCCCGAAGCCCAGGCGCCTTCTTCCGAGTTGATCTTGACCGAGCAGCCCGACATGTCGACGTTCCACTCGACGCTGTCGAAGATGAAGAATTCGGGTTCCGGACCGAAGAAGGCGGTGTCGCCCAGACCGGAGGCCTTCAGGAAGGCTTCAGCGCGCTTGGCGATGCCGCGCGGGCAACGGTCGTACGGCTTCATGTCGGTCGGATCGAGCACGTCGCAAGACAGGACCAGCGTGGTCTCGTCCATGAAGGGGTCGATGAAGGCAGAGGCCGGATCCGGCATCAGCAGCATGTCAGAAGCCTGGATACCCTTCCAGCCGGCGATCGAGGAGCCATCGAAAGCGTGGCCGTGCTCGAACTTCTCCTCGTCGAAGGCCGAAACCGGCACGCCGACGTGTTGCTCTTTGCCCTTGGTGTCGGTGAAACGGAAGTCGACGAACTTGACTTCGTTCTCCTTGACCATCTTCAAGACGTCTTGCGGGGACATATTCACTCCTAAGGTATGGAAGCCAACTGACATTCTGCGGTGCCAAATACCGCGATCCGGTTTCAAAAAGCACGTAGCGTGCCAAAGGATCGCCCGGTTGCTCCGCACAGCACGCTACGCGCTGAGAACCCGAACCGGACAAATCTTGGTTTGAAAGGCGCGGTATTGTGCCACAGCACAGGGCTCGCCCTAAGCACCGCAAGGCACCCCAAAACGGTGCAACCGCACCACACAATGCACCGTTTCGGTGCGCATGCGCCAACTTGGCGCACCCTCCTGATCCAGCAGAAACCTTGCGGGTGTGCGCTCGCGCGCGCATACTCGCCGCCCGGCGATTTTTCGCGCCTCACCCCAACTCCGGCTCTTCTGAATGGGACACCTTAGCGACCTGCTCGGCCTTGCCCGCGACCGCGGCGAGAAGCTCAGCCTTCCGTATTCCGGCGCGCTGACTCCCGCCGAAGCCTTCACTGTGTGGCAGAAGGCACCCGGCGCAGTCTTGGTGGATGTGCGCACCCGCGCTGAGTGGGAGTGGGTCGGGCGCGTGCCAAACGCGGTCGAGATCGAGTGGAACAGTTGGCCGGGTGGCGAGCGGAACCCGAACTTCCTGGCGCAACTGACGCACCAGGTCGATCGCGAGGCGCTGGTGCTGTTCCTTTGTCGCAGCGGGGCGCGATCGCACAACGCCGCAATTCTGGCCCAGCAACAGGGCTACACCGCCTGCTACAACATCCTGGAAGGCTTCGAGGGCGACCGTGATGCGAACGGGCAGCGCGGCCACATCGGCGGCTGGCGCCACGCCGGCTTGCCCTGGATTCAGGGCTGAGGCGGGAACACCGCGCCGCATTTCAGGTCTGCATTACTGCGCGCCGATCCGGCGCACCTTTCTTGAGTAGAACCATGCAAGTTGCCCCCATCAGCTTTGACCGCTTCAACACCCTGCGCGACGAAGAAGCACAGGAGCGCATCCGCGCCGCCCGCGCCCGCCTCGGCAAGAAGGCCGTGCTGCTGGTGCACCACTACCAGCGCGCTGATGTGTATCAGCATGCCGACCTGACCGGCGATTCGCTGCGCCTGTCGCACCTGGCGGGCCAGTCGGATGCGGACTACATCGTGTTCTGCGGCGTGCACTTCATGGCGGAAGTTGCAGACATCCTCTCCAACCCGCACCAGATCTCGATCCTGCCCGACCTCGCGGCAGGCTGTTCGATGGCCGACATGGCCAACCTGGCGAAAGTCGAGCGTTGCTGGCGCGAGCTGACAGAAGTGCTCGGCGAGTCGCCCGACAAGCAGATCACGCCGGTCACCTACATCAACTCCGCAGCGGACCTGAAGGCCTTCTGCGGCGACCACGGCGGCATCGTGTGCACCTCGTCGAACGCGCGCACGATCCTCGACTGGAGTTTTGCGCAGCGCCCGAAGATCCTGTTCTTCCCGGACCAGCACCTCGGCCGCTGGACGGCACACACGATGGGCATCCCGCTCGAAGAGATGGTCGTGTGGGACCCGGATCAGGAGTACGGCGGACTGACGCCGGAGCAGATCCGCAACGCGAAGATGCTGCTGTGGAAGGGCCACTGCTCGGTGCACCAGATGTTCCAGCCCGCCCACATCATGCGCTGGCGCAACAAGTACCCGGACGGCATCGTGATCTCGCACCCCGAGAGCCCGTTCGAGGTCTGCCGCCAGTCGGAGCACGTCGGCTCGACCGAGTACATCATCAAGACGATCAAGGCCGCGCCTTCGGGCACCCGCTGGCTGGTCGGCACCGAGCTGAACCTTGTTAGCCGCCTTGCGGAGGAAGTGAAAGCCGACGGCAAGATCGTCGAATTCATGTCGCCCACCGTCTGCATGTGCTCGACGATGCAGCGGATCGACCCGCAGCATCTGGCCTGGACGCTGGAAAACCTGGCCGACGGCAACATCGTGAACCGCATCAGCGTGCCGGATCACGAAGCCAAACTCGCCAAGCTCGCGCTCGATCGCATGCTCGCGGTGTCCTGAGCGGCGGCCACACCAAACAAAACGCCCCGGCGCGCGAGCGGCGGGGCGTTTTTCATTGCTGCGTCACGTCGATCAGTTCGGTACGCCGAGCAGGTTGTTGCGCAGGTTGGTACGCACCTTCGGGCCGATCCAGACCTTCATCACCACCGGGTAGAACGCGTCACCCTGAATCGCTTGCGTTGCCAGATCCCCGTTGATGCGGATCTCGGTCGTCTTGGGGCCCGGGTTCCAGTCCAGCGTCACCACATCGCCCTTCAAGAGCTTCGGGCGGCTATTGAATGCCGCACCCATCGCCGCCAACTGCAGGATGTTGTTCTCCACCTCGTCGCGCGTCGCGTTCTGCTTGATGCGGTCCAGCAGCACCGTTGCGAGATCCTTGGCCGAGATCTCCTTCAGCGCAACCAGGCGAATCCGCTTGGCGCCCTTCACGGCAAAAGCGGCTTCCGGCGTGTTCGCCTTCTGCACCATGTACAGGCCGACCACAGTGGCCTTGGACGACAGGATCTGCGACGAAGACGCGCCGTTCAGCACCAGCTTCTGGCCCGCCACGGTATCGCCCTCTTCAAAGCTGACGCCATCCACATCCACCGCCGCGACGGCCTGCCCGACAAACATCAAAAACGCCAGAGCGATGCCCCGACACAACATTTTTCCTTCAATACGCCACCGCATGGGCACCCCCGTGTAATTTTGCAAGCTGTCTTGTGTAACAATCGCCGCCGTTGTTGGGCTTGCATCAATACGCAAGCGTATGGAAAAGACCCGACCCGGACGCGCGAGAGGGCGGATTCTCGCAGAAGAAGCCGCCAAAAAGTACTAGTAAGGAAAAATGATGAAACACCGTTCCCGTCACCGTCTGATCGCAGCAATGCTGCTGACGATCACCGCGAGCGCCCCGGCGATCGCGACCGAGCGCGGCCAGTTGCGCGCCCTGCTGGGCCTGCCCGGGCAGGATCTGACCTCGCCGGCGATGCCGGGTTTCTACGTGCAGGCGAACTACCAGCACTACTACGCCGGCGAGTTCAAGGACGATGAAGGCAACAAGCCGGTCCAAAGTGCAAGCATTCCCGGCATCGGCAAAGTCAGCGCCGAGCAGGACAGCCAGGTGCGCGCCGACGTGCTCGCCCTGCGCGCGAGCTGGATCTCGGACTACCAACTGTGGGATGGCCGCGTCGGCGTATCCGCCACCGTGCCGCTGATCAAGACTTCGCTGACCACCAACCTGACCCGCACGACGCCGTTGCCGGCACCGATCGGTGCGCTGGTGGATGCCCAGATCGCAAAACTCGCCACGGCCAACACCGGCGAAGAGTCCGGCATCGGCGACACCGAGATCGCCCCCTTCGTCGACTGGCAGACCGATACCTACCGTATCCTGTTCGCGCCGGCCTTCGTCGCCCCGACCGGCAGCTACGACAAGGACCGCGCGGTCAACCCGGGCGCGGGTAAGTTCTGGACCTTCCGCCCAGCGCTGACCTTGGCCTACGTGACCGAGAACGGCTGGGAATTCGGCGCGCGCACCACCTACTCGTTCAACACCAAGAACGATGACACCAAGTACACCTCGGGCCAGTACCTGCATTCGGACGGTGCCGCGATGTACCAGATCCGCGATGGCGTGCGCATCGGCGCGGCAGGCTACATGATCGTGCAGACGACCAAGGACAAGTCCGACATCGCCGGCGCCGTGGCCGACAACGGCAACAAGGCCCGCGTGTTCGCGCTCGGCCCGCAGCTCGGCTGGCAGACCGAGGACTCGTCGCTCGGTCTCGAATTCAAGGTGCTGCAGGAATTCGGTGCGCGCAACCGCCCCGAAGGCACGATCGGCTGGCTGCGCCTGATCTACCGCGTGAACTGATCACTCCCATCCCTCATACGCAAAGGCCCCGCACGCGGGGCCTTTTTCATTGGCGGCCGGCATGCTTCGCCGCCGCGGCTGGGCTGCCAAGAAGATCACGCCGCCGCGCACGCCGCCATGACATGTAGATTTGCCAATGTCATCATCCGGCATTCCCGTTTGAGCCCGTCACCTCATGTCGGTCGCGTCCTTGCTGTCCGCAGTCCTCCCCGCCTCGCTGTTTTCATCCGAGTCGCGCCTTTACGACTTCGCGCTCGAAGGTGACGCCACGCCGTGGCTCGTTGAGCGCTTCCGCGCACGCGAAGCGCTCTCCGAACTGTCGAGCTGGCAGATCGATCTGCTGAGTACCGATGCCAACGTCGACACCGGCGCCCTGTTCGGCAAGCAGGCTGCCCTGAGAATCACGCTCGCCGACGGTGGCCGCATTCAGCGCTCCGGCTACGTCAGCAACGCCGTGCTTCTGGCGGCCAACGGCGGCCTTGCACGCTACCGCTTCACGCTGGTGCCCTGGCTATGGTTCGCCAACGACACGGCGCAGAGCCGCGTATTCCTCGAACAACCGCTGACGGCAATCATCGAAGCAGTGCTCGCGCCTTACGCGAGCCTGGCGCAATGGCGCCTCGCCGACGAGGTGCCCGCCTTCCTCGCCGATCTGCCGCCACGCTCGCTGTGCGTGCAGTACCGCGAAACCGACTACGCCTTCCTCTCACGCCTGCTCGCCGAAGAGGGCCTCGGCTTCTGCTTCCGCGAGCTGAACGAGGACGGTGCGGCAGCCGAAACGCTCTCGCAACAGGCCCTGCACGAATGGCTGATCTTCGCCGACGCCGCAGCGCTGCCGCAGGATCGCTGCGCAGCGTCAGCCGCCGGTGGCGCCGGCCTGCGCTTTCACCGCGCCGCCGCACCGGAGGAGCAGGACAGCATCCTCGCGTTCGGCGCCGAACGGCGCTTCGCCGCCTCCGTCACCACCCTGCTTTCAACCGACTACAAGGGCGACACCAGCATCAGCGCATCGCTACCCGCTGCGCGCTCGGTCGGCGGCCCCAACGCGCCAGCGCTGGAGGACTACGACTTCGTTGGCGCCTACGCCTTCGCCAACGCGGGCCTCGCCGAACGGTATGCGCGCCTTGCACGTGAAGCGATCGAGGCACGGCAGGAACGCTGGCTCGGTCATGCATCCGTGCGCACCCTACGCCCCGGCACCTGGTTCGATCTGAAAACAAGCCTCATCGACGACCTCGTGTCACTGCTGCCCGGCGCCGCCAGCGGCAACCAGGCGCGGCGCTTTCTCGTTTGCACCGTCGAAGCGGCCGGCAAGAACAATCTGCCCGTCGGGCTCGCCGAAGCCGCTGCTCGACTGAGACACGCCGACGACGGCGCGATGGCGCTCTCGCCCGCCTTGCTTGCGGCGAGCGACGAACATGGCTTCGCCTGCCACTTCGGCGCGCAACGCGCCGCGATCCCCTGGCACCCGCAACTCACGGATGACACCGGTGCCCGCCTCAACCCGCGCCCCACCGCGTCCGGCCTGCAGCACGCCGTGGTCGTGGGCGCCAATGGCGAAGAGGTCGCCTCGGGTACGCAGGAGGTGCATACCGATGCGCTGGGCCGCATCCGTGTGCGCTTCCTGTGGCAGCAGCCGGATGACCCCGCATCATGCTGGGTGCGCGTGGTCACCCGCCACGCAGGGTCGAACGCCGGCACCCGCTTCATCCCGCGCATCGGGCAGGAAGTCCTGATCAGTTTCATGAACGGCGACATCGATCGGCCGGTGTGCGTCGGCGCGGCCTTCAACGGCCGCGGCGAGAACGGCGTCGCACCCTCCCCCGGCGGCCGTGCCAGTGCGCCCGATCCGAACGTCTTCACGCTGGCGAACGATCGCGCTGCAAGCGCGCAGGGCAACCTCACTGGGGGCCATGCACCGCTGTGGCATGCCGCCGGTGCGGGCGATGCGAACCACCGCAACGCGGGCGCGCTCTCCGGCATCCGCAGTCGTGCCTGGGGGGGTGGCGGCTGGAGCGAGCTGGTGTTCGACGACTCCGACAATCAGCTGCGCACGCAAGTCAGCACCACACAGCAGGCAACAAGCCTCGCGCTGGGTCACCTGATCCACACCCGTGACAACTATCGCGGCAGCTTCCGCGGCAAGGGCTTCGAGCTGCGCACCGACGCTTACGGCGCGATCAACGGCGGACGTGGCGTCCTGCTCTCCACCTACGCACAGCGCGGCAGCGAAGTTGCAGGCGACAACGCGGCCGGCGTCGCGCTCGCGCGCCAGGCACAGAAGCTGGCCGAAGCGATGAACAGCGCCGCGAAGACGCATCAGACGGTGCCCTACGCGAGCCATGTCGGGGCAGTACGCGCCAACGCCTGCACCCTGACGCCGCAAAAGTCGCTCGCCGCCGCACTCACCGAAGCGCTCTCCGGTTGCGTCGCCCCGGAAGACCTCGGCGCCGCCTACAGCGATGCCGCGCTACCGATCAAGAAGCAAGGCGTGCCACACAGCGCTGCAGCGCTGCTCGCCATCTCCGGCAAAGCCGGCATCGCGCTCACCGCCGCCGACAGCATCACGCTCGCCGCCAACGAAACGGCCTTGTTCGCCACTGGCGCGAATCAGGAGTGGGTTACGCAAGGCAACACGCGGCTGCATACCGGCCAGACGCTTGGCATCCTCGCCGGTGCCGAAAAGGCAGGAGAGGGCGGCATGGGCCTGTCGATGATCGCCGGCGCCGGCCCGCTGCGGCTCGAAGCCCACAGCGACATCCTGCAGATCGCGGCGAAGGACGATCTGAAGATCCTCTCCGCCAACGCCTCCGCCGACTTCGCCGCCGCCAAGAAGATCCACCTCGCCACCGCCGGTGGCGCAGCGATCACCATCGAAGGCGGCAACATCACGGTGCAGTGTCCGGGGACGCTCACGGTGCATGCGAGTCAGAAGAGCTTTGCGGGGCCCGGCAAGCTGAACCCGCCCTTGCCCGATTTTCCGAAGTCGATCTGCGTGGAATGCATGATGAAGGCAATGCAGAACGGCGCGCCGTTTGCGCGGCAAGGAGCTTGAAATGCGGATTGATCCCTTGCCCCCTTCGAACATCGCGGTGCTGACCGAGGCGCTGCGTCGACACACCTGCGCGGTGGATACATCGGATGCGCCCGACGCACACATCTACGCCGTGGTGGACCAACTGTTTTTGCCTGACGCAGAAAGTCGGCGCCGACTGGCCATTTCGCAATGGCCAAACCACAACTTGCTGGACCACCTTGGCGGTGCTGGCGACCATCACTCCGTGTTTCTGGTTGCACTGCCCAAGAACGGCGAGCGCTTGAGCGCCGCCATCAGAAGACTCTGCCAAGCGTGCGACGGGCGGCCGATGCTGAGCTTTGTCGTATCGCGCGCGCCATTCGCGGCACTCGCCGAACATCTACGCAAGTACACGGAAGCCCGCCTGGCGCCGGACGACGACGAGTACCTGCTTCGCATCGGGGATACCCGCGTTCTGAGCGCCATTCTCAACAGCCTGGGCGATGCTCAACGCGTGACCCTGCTCGCGCCTCTAATTGCCTGGCTGCACATTGACCGCAACGGAAGCCTCATTGAAACCCCCGGTCTTGACAGCCCCGACCGGCTGGCGCACGACATGCCACACCTCGCTCCTGAGCACTGGCAAGCGCTGATCGACGCGGCCTGGCCTGATGCCGTCCTCGCGCAACTTGATCCACTGGCACCCGCCGCATGGCAGGCGGATCTGCCATCGCGGCGGCACGCCGCCGTCACGCAGTGGCTGATGGAAGCCACAGAGATTGGGCATGACGACCCGGCAACGCAGATTGCATACTGCCTGAGCCAGCTAGAAATCTGATCGAACAAAAGACACCCCATGGCACCGTCCAAAACCCAACACCTTTGCTGCGGTTTGCTTATTGCCTTTGGCATCACCATCCCCCGCGCTTGCAATCCACTCGACTCTGCGTCCAGCGAGAAAAAGGAAGGCCCGAACACCTTTACGGCGTCGACCTATTCGCTCAACTACAGCAGCAAGTATTTCTTTGATTACACGGTTTACGACACAACCGATAGCAAAATGCCCGCGATTGGTGGCGCGGCGGTCGACCCTTTGGGGGGCGGAGACCAGGGCTGCTGCATCGCTTTGCCGAAGATGTGGCGCCCCGGATTGAAGGTACTGATCAAATGGAGTTACGCGGACCGCGAAAAGATCCACGAAGCGTACTCACGGGAATTCGAAATCCCGCGCTACGCTGAACCTGGCAACCTGTTCGTGACGTTCTACGACGCCAATGACGTCGAACTGGTCGTATCCCGCTACGAAGCAGGCCATCCGCAATGGCCGGGGCGGATCAAGACCGACCCGATGAGCCATTGCCTCGCGACCGAAGCCAACAAGAAACAGTGTGAGCAGTGGTCGGCCAGGAACATGACCAGGCCATCCCCGCAGGTGCTGCTAAAGCACTGCAATTTTCAGAACCCGAGTGAGGCATGCCAGTTCTTAATCTCCAGTTGTGTCGAGGAATTTGGAGAAGAGGCGTGCTCTGAGAAATCGGTCAGTGGTGGAGACGATAAGTGAACGTTCGCTTGGCAGAGCCCTGCAGGGAAACGCACCTCGAACCAACTCCGACAGAGTGGGCAATAAGGCGCAAACTCGAACCACCTATCTTCCCTTGCAAAGCCGACCCTGCCCCATGCCATCAAGAAATCTTCTTAAGCTTTTTCTTCGACGGCACGAACAACAACAAGTACCGCGATACGCCCAATCAAGCGCAAAGCAACGTCGCACGCCTGTTCGAAGCCTGCATCGGCGGCCCGCGCAAATCAAACTCCGGAGATCCGATGCACAAGAAAAGCATGCTCCTGGCTCTTGCCGCTTGCGTGATCGCCCTCAGCGCCTGCAAGCCGATCAGCTCTGTTTCTAGCGAGAAGAATAAGAAAGAAGATCCGAATACCTTTACGGCGTCGACCTATTCGCTCAACTACAGCAGCAAGTATTTCTTTGATTACACGGTGTATGACGCAACGGTACCGACGTTGCCGGCCATCGGCGGTGCGTCGGTGACCCCTCTGGGCGGGGGCGATCAAGGCTGTTGCATCGCTCTGCCCAAAGTGTGGCGCCCCGGACTGAAGGTGCTGATCAAGTGGAGCAATAGCGACCGGGACAAAACCTTCGACGAGTACTCGCGGGAGTTCGAGATCCCGCGCTACACCGAGCCGGGCAACCTGTTCGTCACGTTCTACGACGCGAATGACGTTGAGCTGGTCGTCTCCCGCTATGAAGCAGGCCATCCACAATGGCCGGGGCGGATAAAGGCCGACCCGATGAGCTATTGCCTCGCAACCGAGTCAAAGACGAGACAGTGCGAGCAATGGTCGGCGCGGAACATGACGCGAATGCAACCACCACAGCTACTCGAAGGTTGCGATCTGCACAACCCAGACGACATCTGCAAGGATTTGTTAAGGAGTTGCATCGTCGAGTTCGGTCCGGAAGCCTGTTCTGAAGAGGGCATTAAAACCGCGAAGGAAGTGCAATGAGCGTCCGTCTTGCGGAACCATGCAGAGATCAACCGCTCTCGTTTACGAAGGCCGAACGCTCAATCGCACTGCAACTCAATCCCGCTCAAATCTGCACAAAGAACAACCCCGCCCCCTGCAATCAGGACATCTTCCTGAGCTTTTTCTTCGACGGTACGAACAACAACAAGTACCGCGACACGCCCAATCAAGCGCAGAGCAACGTCGCACGCCTGTTCGAAGCCTGCATCGGCACCCCGACGCTGATCAAACCGACTTACGGCGGTGAGGCGGACAAGCCGGATTTGAATGGAGCGCCAACAGGCGCAGAGGCGTACTACCGCAAGACCTACATTCCCGGGCTCGGCACCGCGTTCAAAGAAATCGATGACAGTGGCGTAGGGGCGGACCGTACCGGCGGGCTGGCCGCAGCGCTGCAAGGGGAGGCTCGCGTGGTGTGGGCGCTGCTGCAGGTGACCGAACACTTGCACGTGATCCTTTCCGGGGGCAGCTCGATTGCGGGCGCCGCAAACGACGGCAACGTCGCGCGGCAATGCCAGACGAGCCAGGTCATGGTGCGGAACCTGGGCGACGCGCTGATTGCCGGCCTATCCGTGGCGCCGCCAGCCGAGCGCGCCAAAGCGCTTGCGCGAATGAGCGCACGGCAACAGCGGCTTGAAGTGCTGCAAGGGCGGGCAAAGACGCTTGAAGCGTCCAATCCAGTCAAGACGAGGCTGACCACCAAGAGCAAGCCCAAGATCACCCGCATCCGGATTTCGGTCTTTGGCTTCTCACGAGGCGCAGCCGAAGCGCGCGTCTTTGTGAACTGGCTGCTGGAGGCTTACGGAAGCCGCATTGCGGGCATCCCGTTGCAGATCGACTTCCTCGGCGTGTTCGATACCGTTGCGTCGGTGGGCCTCGCGCACGGCGTACTGGTGGCCGACGGCCACATGGGCTGGGCGGATGGCGAGAACATGGTCGTACCCGAATCAGTCAGGCGCTGTGTTCACCTGGCTGCGGCACACGAAGTGCGCGGCAGCTTCCCGCTCGACTCGGTGTGTATCGGCGACGAATTGCCATCGAACTGCAAGGAGATCATCTACCCCGGAGTCCACTCGGATGTGGGGGGTGGATATCCGCCGCACGACCAAGGGCGCTCGACAAGCGATGCAGACAAACTCTCACAGATCCCGCTGGCGCAGATGTATCGCGAGGC
Organism: Niveibacterium sp.; assembly: GCF_041909475.1. Classification (NCBI taxonomy): domain Bacteria; kingdom Pseudomonadati; phylum Pseudomonadota; class Betaproteobacteria; order Rhodocyclales; family Rhodocyclaceae; genus Niveibacterium; species Niveibacterium sp. The sequence goes on from NZ_JAYRDJ010000019.1 coordinate 28,305, forward strand.
ACTCATCGCAGGGGTGCCGCTGAGGCTTGAGGCAGACCTCGGTGCAAAGGTCAAAGCAACGTTCAATATCTCCGAGTCGCTTAAGAGCGCATTCAACGCCTACATCGCCGCAACCCGAACCGGCAAGGTCGCACCAGCGGGCATGAAGGACCCGATGTTCCCGGAAGAAACGCAGCCCGCAGGGACCGTCGAGCAGATCATGCACAAGCAGTACGGCCACTACCTTGCATGGCGCAAGCTGAGGCTTGGCAACATCCATGCACAGAAGAACGTGCAGGAGGCGAGAACGGGCTCGCGCGTGCAAGACATTGCCGACCTTAAACTCGCGGACGAAGAGTTGCGCGAAGAGCTCGCCCTGCTGAACACGCCGGTATGGCGACGCGCGCTTTCGGCCACTTCCCTGCTGGGCGCCATTGAAGCAGCCGCTCAGCAAGAAAAGTTCGCAGACTGGGGCGAGATTCGTCCGATCTGGGAGCACGCCCATCTCACTCCGCAGAATGACCAGGCGGTCATCGAACTCTTCGATCGCTATGTCCATGACTCGCGCGCGTGGTTCAAGATTCTCGCGAGCGATGATGCAGACTGGTTCGACAGTGTCGGCCCGAACGGAGAAAAGAAAGAAGGCGAGCTCGCAAGAAAGACCAAGGCAAGAATCAAAGAGCTTGAGCAGGAGCGGGCGCAACTGGTGCGCAACGCCGAGCAGCTGCGCGCTGCAAAACCGCAAACTGTGTCCGCCGTTGGCAATTTGGCGACAGCGCGCTCCGGGCCGGCTTACAACGTGATGGTAGCCCCCCAGTCGGACCAAATGCGTGCCCAGTGGCTGGCCGCCACCGAAGCGCGAATCGCGGCATGCGACAAGGAAATCGCCGCCTACAAGAACGGCACAAAGACCTTCCTGAACCGCGGCGCGATGAATCACGAGATGTATTCGATGTGGGGCTACCTGCGCTGGCGCCGTATCTACACGACCGGTTCGCCACGCCCGCCCAAGCTCGTGTACAAGCCTGTCGATCGTGCCGCGGCGCTCAAAGCGCTGGATCAACGCCAGCGCGACTACATGGCCGCATTGCGCAAGGGGATTGATGAGGCGCGCGCAAACGTTCAGGCGCAGAACGGTGATTTGGCGGCCTTCGACCGTTCACAGCAGTACATCATGGAATACACCAGCGCATGGATGGCCAAGGAGCGGGCGGCAATCTGAAGCCAAGCACCATGCTTGTTGCCGCGCGCTGTTTCCCTGTGCCGGACGTTCAGTCGAATGAGAACCCCGAGAGAAATGAACAAACACTTGAAGTGGACCACCCGCTGCGCACTTTCGGTGCTCGCACTGTCACTCATCGTCGGCGGTTGCAAGAGCCGCGAGGAGCAGTTGGAAGCCGAGCGTACGCAAGGCGCCAAGTTGGTGGAGGACCAGGCTGCCAAAGCAAAGGGCATCGGCCAGGCGCTTCAAAATGATGGTCAGAAGGCAGCCGAAGAGGTTGCGGCAGGTGTCGGCAAGGTATTCAGCGGTGTCACGCAAGGCCTGGACCGCGCGGCCGAAGTGCACATCGTCGTGGATGGTGGCGCAGAAAAGCTCGGGCTGAAGAGTGAACGGGCCGTGTTGGAAGTTGGATCCTCCGGCTCGAAGAATGCACTGAAGGCTTACGTGCTGGCATCGCAGAAGTTCAAGGGCACGCTACACGTACGCGGGCTTGACGCACATAACCGTGAAGTGGGTCGCAGCGCAAAGGTCGAATACGCGTTGGACGCGGACGACGCGCAGTATCTGCATTTTGAGTTCGACGCCGCGACGCCCATGACGCGCGTCGCGAAATGGGTGCTGTGGGCAACAGCCTCCTGAGCTGAGAGGCGATCGGACATAACAACGGCGGCGCGCGCCGCCTCGGCCGCCAACGCGATCGCCTTGTCGCGCTCTGTGCGCCATCGCGACTTTGCGGCACACTGAGGCGACTCCCTTTTTCGCTCGCCGCAATGACGCGCCTCCGGATCTGCTCGTACAACATCCACAAGGGTTTCTCGCAGTTCAACCGCCGCATGGTGATTCATGACCTGCGCGAGCGGCTGCGGGGGTTGAATTCGGATGTGGTGTTCTTGCAGGAGGTGCAGGGGCTGCATCTGGGGCATCAGGCGCAGCACGACGACTGGCCGGCGATGCCGCAGCACGAGTTTCTCGCGCAGGGCAACTGGCAGCAAACGGCGTATGGCGGTAACGCGGTGTATCGGCAGGGGCACCACGGCAATGCGCTCATTTCGAAGCTGCCGATCCTGACCGCGGATAACCAGGATGTGTCGCTGACCCGCTTCGAGCGACGCGGCCTGCTGCATTGTGTGCTGGGCATGGACAACGGTGTGCCGCTGCACGCGATCTGTGTGCATGTGTCGCTGACCGATGCGCAACGTCGGCGCCAGCTCTCTAGCCTGATCGAGCGGGTGCATGAGGAGATTCCGCCGGACGCGCCGGTGATCATTGCCGGTGACTTCAACGATTGGCACAGCAAGGCGAACGAGTGGCTCGCGCGCCAGCTCGGTATGCAGGAGGTGTTTACCGAACTGACGGGGCGGCCGGCGCGCAGCTTCCCGAGCAAGCTGCCTTTGCTCACGCTCGATCGGATCTACGTACGCCACCTGCGCCCCACCCAGGCCGAAGTGTTGCGCGGCCATGGCTGGGCGAACGTATCGGACCATGCGCCGCTCACTGCGGAGCTGGTCTACACCGGCTGACATGCCTGCGCCGCTGCTCCCCGGTAACGCCCTGACGCTGCTCGAATGCGGTGCGGAGTACTTCCCCGCGCTGATCGCTGCAATCGACGCCGCGCGCATCGAAGTGCACCTGGAGACCTACATTTACGCCAGCGATGCGACGGGTGAGGCGGTCACTGCGGCGCTCAGCCGGGCGGCAGCGCGCGGCTGCGCGGTACGGGTGCTGGTGGATGGCTTCGGAGGCCGCGATTTTGTCGATCACACTGCGCCACGGCTCCGAGAGGCCGGCGTCGAAGTGCTGATCTACCGGCAGGAGCTGCGCGCCCTGCGCTTTCGCCGCCACCGCCTGCGTCGATTGCACCGCAAGCTGGCAGTCATCGACGCACGGATTGCCTTCGTTGGCGGCATCAACATCATCGACGACATGGATACGGCCGGCCAGACACCACCGCGCTTCGACTACGCGGTGAAGGTGGAAGGCCCGCTGCTGGGCCCGATCCACACCTCGGTGCACCGAGTGTGGTGGCTGGTGAGTTGGGCCGGTTTGCGCGAGCGCCCAGCCTGGCAAAGCGAACTGGCGGCCTCCCCCTTGCCGGTTGGCGCGGTACGCGCCGCCTTCGTAGTGCGCAACAACCTGCGCAACCGGCGCGACATCGAGAACGCCTACCTCGATGCGATCGCTCAGGCGCGGCGCGAGATCGTGATTGCGAACGCCTACTTCTTGCCCGGCCGGCGCTTCCGCCAGGCCCTGATCGAAGCTGCGCGGCGGGGTTGCAACGTGGTGCTGCTGTTGCAAGGTCGCGTGGAGTACGTATTGCTGCACTACGCCACGCGGGCCCTCTATCCGCACCTGCTGGCCGGCGGTGTGCGCATCTTCGAATACCGCAAGAGCTTCCTTCACGCAAAGGTGGCGGTATGCGACGGGCACTGGGCGACGGTGGGTTCATCCAACATCGACCCCTTCAGCCTGATGCTCGCGCGCGAGGCGAATGTGGTGGTCCGTGACGTCGGCTTTGCGGGTGAGCTGCGTTCAAGTCTTGAACATGCGATGCAGGATGGCGCGGTGGAGTTGCTGCTGGCCGAACACCAGCGCGCCCCGTGGTACCGGCGTTTCGCGAGCTGGGGCGCGTACATGCTGGTGCGCGCGATGATGGGTATTGTCGGCGTGCGAGCCGCCGATCGCGGCCCCCCGGGGTAATGTCCCCGCCCCGTCACGGGGGCGCCTGCATTTCGCTCCTACTCTCTGCACTTCGCGCCACGCTGGCGTCGGTTCGTCTTGGCACACTGGTGGATCACTACGGCCGCAAGGCATCATCTCGGCATGAAACCATGCACCCAAAACCCGGTTCCGCCGCGGCACTACCTGAAGGAAGTGCCGCTGCTGCTCGTCTTCAACACCGTATTCGCCGCGCTGTGGACAACCGTGTCGGGCAGCGGCTTCCGCGAAGCTCTGTTGTATAGCCAGTGCATTGGCGGGCTCTGTTATCTGTCATCCATCCCGATCCGCTACATCCGCTACCCCGCCCTGAAGTTCGCCTGGGGCATTGCTGGCGGCGCGCTCGGTGTGGTCGGCGGTCTCATGCTCGCCACGGCCCTCCGCGGCTACCCGGCCACCGCGGCGCTGACGCAATCGCCCTACGCCTGGCGACTGACATTTGGTTTCTCGGCCATCGCGTTTGCCGTCTGCTTCGCATTCTTCTGGTGGCGCGAAGTCGCAGAGCGCCGCGCGGCGGAGCTCGCCACCCGCGCCGCGCAGGCCGACTTCGCGCGTACCGAAGCCGAACGTGCCGCCGCGAGCGCGCAGCTGGCCGCGCTGCAGGCACAGATCGAACCGCATTTCCTGTTCAACACCCTCGCCAACCTGCGCAGCCTGATCGGCCGCGACCCCGAACTGGCGCGCACCCTGCTCGATCGCCTGATCGAATGGTTGCGCGCCACGCTGCAGGCCTCGCGCACACCGCACATGACGCTGGCCGCCGAGTTCGATCTTCTGAGCGCCTACCTCGACATCCAGCGCATCCGCATGGGCGGCAGGCTGACGTTCGAGATCCATATTGACCAGGCTTTGCGCGAGCTACCGCTCCCGCCGCTGCTGCTGCAGCCGCTGGTGGAAAACGCCATCGCTCACGGCATCGAACAGAAGGCCGGTCCGGCGCACATTGCCCTGCTTGCCGAACAGCACAACGGCTGGGTGCGCCTCTCGGTCACCGATGATGGCGTCGGCCTCGGCGCGTCGACAACGCACGGCACCGGCCTCGGGCTGGAGAATGTGCAAGCGCGCCTGGCTTCATGCTTTGGCGACGATGCGCGTCTGTCGGTCGAAGGCGCGCCGGCCGGCGGCGTGCGTGCAAGCATCGAGATTGCAGCCCATCGTGCCGGAGTGCCCGCATGACCACGACCATCCGCGCCGTCGTTGCTGACGACGAACCCTTGCTGCGCGCCGACCTTGTCGACACCCTGCAGCAACTGTGGCCCGCCCTGCAGATCGTTGCGGAAGCCGGTGACGGTGACAGCGCTTTGGCCGCCTGCCGTGCGCAGCGCCCGGACATCGCGTTTCTCGACATACGCATGCCGGGGCAGTCCGGCATGTCGGTCGCGCAACGCTTGCTCGACGAAGGGATCGCGCCGTTGGTGGTGTTCGTCACCGCGTATGACAGCTTTGCGGTGGAGGCATTCGAACGCGAAGCGGTGGACTACCTGCTCAAGCCCTTCACCACGCAGCGGCTGGAATACTGCATCGCAAAGCTGCGCAAGCGCCTGGAACAACCTTCCGCAGCGCCGGATCTTGGCAGCCTGATCGCAGCGCTGCAGCGTGGTGTCGCGCCCGCGCAGCCGGCCCGGCTCAACTGGGTGCGCGCAGCCGTCGGCGATACGGTGAAGATGCTCGCCGTGAAGGACGTGGTGTATTTCGCCGCCACCGACAAATATGTGGCGGTGTTCACGCAGGAAGGTGAGTCACTGATCCGCACGCCCTTGAAAGAGCTGCTGGATCAGCTGGACCCGGCAGACTTCCAGCAGGTTCATCGCGGCCTCATCGTGAACCTGCGCCATGTGCAGAGCGCGCGGCCGGACGGCAATGGCCGCGTGCAGCTCAAGCTCACCGGCCGGCCCGAGACGCTGACCGTATCGCGCAGCTACGCCCACCTGTTCCGGCAGATGTAGCCGCGCGGCGCGCTCAGAGGTTCTCTTCCTTCTGGGTGAAGTCGTGGCGGCTGTCGCGGGTGTTCTTCTGCACGGCCACTGCGGCAAACAGGCTCAGCGCGAAGGCCATCGCGTAGAAACCCTTCTCGCTCGGCGCCAGTGTGGCGTTCCATAGCCCCACGCAGAGCAGCAGGATCGATACCGCCACCGATACCCAGGCGAGGCCGAAGTAGATGCCGGTGACCGGAATGCCTTCAAGCCTGTCGCGCACACTCTTCTGCAGCGACACCGCCGCGAACAGGCCGTACAGGATCAGCGTGAAGTAGTAGCCCTTCTCGTTGAGCTGCATCTGTGCATTCCACAGGCCGGCGCAGTAGGCGCCAACGCCCAGGAACAACGCGATCCAAGATGCGCCGACGAACGCGGCGGACGGTTTGTAAAGTTCGCTTGCCATGTTTCCTCTTGGTTTGATTTCAGTCTTCGTTGCCGGGTTGCATTGTCAATTGAGCGCGCTCGCGGCGCGAGACACAAATGCAGCCGGCAGCGACAGATTCCGCGCCGCACGCGCTGCCCGCAAGGGGGTGCGGCGCCGGTATCAGAACATGCGCCGGACGGGATCGCCTACGCGTGCCCACCTCGGCCGCCGCGCCACGCTCAAGGCAGCAGCGTCACGTCGAGCGCCTCATCAACGCTACGCTCGCCAAGCCGCAGCGTGACACCGCCCTCGCTGGCATACCAGCCCACCGTTGAGCCCGCCGCATCCGCGGCCGGCAACACAGCGCCGCCAACGCGCACTTCACGCACGCCGGCACCGCCGAGCAGGAATTCCAGCGTGAGCTTGCGTTTGGCCGTGGCGCCGCTACGGTTGTCCGGCTGCAGCGTAAATCGCACTTCGCCGGCGCCACCGCGCTGTGCGGTCAGTGCGGTGCGCGCCACCTGCCCCGCTTCATAGCCACGCGTGACGCCGTCGTCCTCGACCAGCGTGAAGCGGCTCACGGTGGCGGCTGGCACGATGCGCACGAGCAGATCGTCGAACCAGTGGATCGCACGATCGCGCGGGTCACCAAGGTGCGCAGGTGCGTCGCGCAGCATCGGCACGATCGCCCCTTCGCGCAGGAAGATCGGCGCGCGCAACTGATCGGCCACCAGCAGATTCTCCTGGCTGAGCGCCCCCTGCGAATCGATCCGCCGAGCAGGGGCATAGAAGTCAGTCCAGGCACCCGCGGGCAGATACACGCCCATCGTCGCGTCGGTACCACTCGGTGCACCAAACAGCAACCAGGGGCCGATCATCTTGGTGGTGACGACGCTGCGCGCGGCCTTGTCTTGCTGGAAGTAGTACGCGAGCGGCGGGAACATTGCATCACCCTGATCGTGGGCCGCGTGCGCCAGGCTGTACAGATAGGGCACCAGGCGGTAACGCAATTTCAGCGCGGCGAGATTGCTTGCCGCATCGCCGATGCGGTCCGGCGCCGTCTCGGTGCAGTTGCAGAGGTTCTGCACATGCGGCCGCAGCGGCACATCAAGCAAGGCGCTGGTCGCGAACCAGCGGGTGTAGAGCTTCGACAGCGGCGCGCCACCCATGCCGGCACGATCGAATCCGCCGACATCGGAGCCGTAGTAGTCGAAGCCCGAGAGGCTCATGTTGGCCTGTGCCGTCATCTGTGCGCCGAGCGCAGCGAACGAGGACTGCACATCGCCCGACCAGGTTGCAACGCCGAAGCGCTGGCTGCCCGCGGCGCCTGAACGGCTCAGTATCCACGGCCGCCGCTCCGGGTGCGTGCGTGCGGTGTCGGCCGCGATGCTGCGGCTCCAGAAGAAGTTGAGCAGGTTGTGCACGTCAGCATGGCGAGTCGGATGTGCGCCGTACCAGTCGATGCCGAAGTACTGCGACGAAGGGCTGAACATCTCGGGTTCGCCAAGGTCGGTCCAATGGCCCAGCACGCCGTCGTTGATCAAGGCCACACGCTTGGCGTCGTGCCACCAACTGCCCGCACCGGGGTTGGACCAGTCGATCATGCCGCCGATGCCCCACCAAGGGTTGCTGCTGAGCACCGTTGCCTCGGTGCACGGCGGCGCGCAGTCCATGGCGAGGTGACGTTGATCCGCCAGCGCGCGGAACTCGGACAGCGCCGCGCCGATGTAGCTTTCCTCGATCAGCACGGTGCCAACGCCGTTCGCGGCATAGCCGGCGAGTTTGGCGGCCGGATCGGGGAACTTGCCGGTCGCCCAGCTGAGCTTGCCCATCGACGTCGTTTGCGAACCGCTGTTGATGCCACCGAACCATTGCAGATCCAGCACCGCGCCATCGACCGGAAAGCCCTTGCCGTGCAGCGTGGCAAGCTTGTCGTCGAGCTCTGCCCAGTTGTCGTAGCCGTACTCGGATATCCAGAGGCCGAATGCCTTCAAGGGTGGCACCGGCGGCGTGCCGGTGAGCGACACGTAATCGCGCCGCAGATCAGGCAGGTCGGCACCAGTGAACACGAAGAGGCCCAGCGAGGGCGAAGGGCTGTCGAGCGTCCAGTTCGCCGCTCGAAGATCAAAACTCAGCGGATAGGCGGAGTCGACGAACAAGCCCCAGTTGCGACGCCCCTCGCCGAGCACATAGGCCACCGGCACTTGCATGTCGCCAGAGGCAGAGATGTCGGAGTACGTCATCGCATTGCCGTAGCGGCTCGCCGGCACGCGCTGTGTGCCAAGCCAGGAAGGTGACCTCCCCGCGCCGCTGACGAGGCGTTCGCCCAGCCCCAGCACCTCGGTCGCGCCCTCGCCGGAAAGTGTCAAGCGTAGTCGCTCGGTCTGCCAGTCCTGCACGCACAGCCGTGTCAGCACGCGTTGCTCTGGTTGCCTAGCCGACACGCGCCAGCAGCCTTGATCGAGCTCCACCATCAGCTCGTCGGTCGTGAGGCGCTTGGCGTCCGCATCCCAAGCGTAGCTCGCCGGCCCGCTGAAGTTGCGCGGCGCGATCATCGGCGAGAGGAAGGGCGTGCCCGGTTCGATCTGCGCGCTGTAGGCAACATGCAGCATGTCGCCGCGCAGCAGTGTGAGCATCACTTGATGGCCGGCCTGGCTCAGGCGCACTTGCGGCGTCGCCGATTCGAAGTAGCTGACCTCCGCGGGTGGCGTGGTAGGTGCCGGCGTCGCCGCGCTGGCGCCGCCACCGCCGCAACCCGCCAACAGCAGACTGCCGGCACTGATCAGCGCCGCCCAGCCGCGCGCTTGCATGGTTTCACTTCGCATCGGAATCACCCTTCTAATTGATCAGTTGCAGCTTTCCGTTGCGCCGTCGCGAATCAGATCGGGCAGCATCAACATCGGCGTGACAAAGCATTTCACCGCGCCGGCGCTGTCGCGCTTCGCCCGCGTCATCCACTCTGCCATGAAGCGATCGTCGCCGATCGGCAGGAAGCTCATCGGTGCGCGCCCGTTGCCAAAGCTCAGCATCAGCCGATCACCCGCCATGCTCATCGTGACGGTGAGGTTGTTTTCGCCACGATACGTGCCGACGTAGTCGGCGGCGTTGATCAGCGTCGTCTCCTCACTCGCGTCCGGGCGCGACTGCGCGAGCATCCAGCCGATCGGTTCGGCTTGCAGCGCCTCCCATTGCGTTTCGCCGTGGCCCTTGTTGGTCTCGTGATAGTCGGGTTGGCCGCCGGCGCCGCGCAGGATCGCCACCGGGTTGCGTGCCCAGGCAATCGGCACGCTCTGATCTGGAACCCCCGCGTACACCCGCATCGGCGTATCGATGATGCGGGCGAAGCTGGCTCCCCAGTCGGCCGCAGTCGTGATCGGCTGGTGGCGATCGTAGGAGTCCGTGTCGTTCGACAGCCCACCCACGACCGGCATCACCGCGGCAAAGCGCTTCGGGTAGGCCAGCACCATGCTCCAGGACCCGAATCCGCCAAGACTGCCGCCAGTAATGCTGACGCGGGTCTTGTCCACCGCGAAGCGCTGTTCGACATCGCGGATCACCATGTCGATGAAGGCCGGGTCGTGCCAGTCGACCTTATGGCCATGGGTATTCACATCCTGCTGGGGCTGCACAACGATCGCCGGCAGCCCTTTCTGGTTGTCCTTCATGTAGCCCATGATGCCCTGTTGACTCAGGCTACTGAGCACCAGGCCGGAAAACGGCTGCGACCCATGCAGATAGATGATCAGCGGCCATTTCGCCGTCGCGTCGTCGCCGTAACCCTTGGGCAGGTAGAGCAGGTAGTTCGACGCACCGTCGACCGGCGTCGCCAGTTTCTCCTGCGTCACCGTGATCGTATCGCCGGCAATCGGCGGCGTAACCGTGCCGGTTCCGTCGCCACCACCACCGCAGGCCGCAAGCAGCAAGAGGGCCAGCAGGCTGGCCGTACGCAGAATCCTCGAACGCATTATTTCTCCTCAACGCAAAGGGCGGACATGGGCGCACCCGCCGTGGCGGCTGCCACTCGACAGCACGGGTAAGGCCACGCGGATGTACCCGAACTGGATCCGTGTCACCGCAGGAGACAGCTCCAGCGGCAGCTTCATTTGCGCAGGCGTTTGAGGCCACGCCGACTCGCGGCGTGGGCGCGGCGATAGGGCTGCCGCGCACAGGACCCGCAGCACATCGGGGCGCCGCGTAGCCTGTCTGGCCCGCAGTGTAGTCGCTGGCCCTGCGCGCTGTCGGCAACAATGACGAACGAATCACGGACTTTTGACACGGCGCAGACCAGCGCCTACCGCTTCCCGTTGCGGCGCGCCCCGGCTACGCTTGCGGCCTTACCCCGCAGAACGAGGGGGGGGAACAGCAGATCGGGGTCATCATGCGCATTGCCTTCGTATCGGATATCCACGGCAACCTGCCCGCACTCGAAGCGGTGGTCGCGGACATCCGCGGCCACGGCGCGGACCTCATCGCGAACCTTGGTGACAGCCTTTCGGGCCCGCTGCTGCCGCGTGAGACCGCGCAGTACCTGATCGCCGCCGGCTGGCCCACACTGGCCGGCAACCACGAGCGCCAACTGCTGACACAAGCTCCCGACCACCAGGGCGCGTCGGACGCCTACGCTTTCTCCCAACTGGGCGAGGCCGAGTTCGCCTGGATGCGCAGCCAGCCCGGCACGCTGCAACTGCAGCCGGATGTATTCGTCTGCCACGGCACGCCTGCGAGCGACCTCGAGTATTTCTTCGAAACGCTCACCCCTGCCGGCGCACGCATCGCCAACGCCGCCGAAGTCCGCGCACGGCTCGGCAACCAGAGAGCGCCCCTTGTCGTGTGCGGCCACTCTCACATGCCGCGGATGCTCCGCCTTGACGAGCAATGGCTGCTCAATCCCGGCAGCGTCGGGCTACAGGCCTTCCGCGGCGAATACCCCTATCCGCACACGATAGAAACCGGCTCGCCGGACGCCCGCTACGCGATCGCCGAACAGCGCGGTAGCGTCTGGCATCTGTCGCTGCACGCCGTACCCTACGACTTCGAGTCGATGGCGCAACTGGCCGAAACGCACGGCCGACCGGAATGGGCGCAGGCGCTGCGCTCCGGTTATATCGGGTGAGCCTCGCATTCGGCGCGTGCGCGGCGTTGCGCAATCACGCGCAGTCGGAATTAGCGCCGCCGCTGCGCCAGCAAGCGATCCAGCGCGGCACCAAAGGCGCGCGTATCCGCTGCGGAGAAGCCGGCCGGCCCGCCGGTTTCGACACCGGAATCACGCAGGCCCTGCATGAAGTCGCGCATCGAAAGCCGCTCGCGGATGTTGTCCTTCGTCAGCCGTTCCCCGCGCGGGTCCAGTACCAGGCCACCGCGCTCGATCACCTGTGAGGCGAGCGGGATGTCGGCGGTGATCACCAGATCGCCAGGCGACACGCGCTGCGCGATCTCGTCGTCCGCCACATCGAAGCCCTTGGGTACCTGCACCGAGCGGATGTAGGGCGATGGCGGCACCGCGATCATCTGGTTCGCGATCAGGGTCACCGGAATCGTCGTGCGGGTAGCTGCACGGAACAGGATCTCGCGTATCACGCGCGGGCAGGCGTCGGCATCAACCCAAATCTGCATGGTGGGCGTCTCAGTTTCTGAAGCACACAGAATACGACAGACGCTGCATGGAAGAACCCGCTTGTCGCGGCGGTAGAATGCCAAATGGCAAAACAGCGCCCGCCCAGCACAACGGTATTGCCGGCACGCGCGCCCCTGTTTGCATGGAGGCCTCATGAAGCATACGTTTCCCGAGCCCGCACAACAGCATGTCTGGGACACCGTCGTAGCACTCAATGCCGCGTGGACTTTCGGCGACCCCGACGAGCTGTCCGCCTACTTTCACCCCCGCATGGTTGCCATCACGCCGGGCGACCGCTGGCGCCGCCTCGGCGCCGAGCAATGCATCGCCGGCTGGAAGGGCTTCCGCGAAGCCGCGCAGATCCACCGCTTCGATGTGACCGAACCGGTGGTCGACGTATTCGGCGACGCGGCGGTGGTGAGCTACTACTACGACATGTCCTTCGACATGGGTGGGCAAACCATCGACACCGGCGGGCGCGACCTGTTCTTCCTGGTGCGCGAAGGCGCTCGCTGGTGGGTCGTCGCGGACCAGTTCTCGCCCTATCCCTCGAGCTGAACGCTGCGCCGCGCCTGCAGACATCTGGCCACACAGGAGGAACGATGCCCGCCTTTCAACTCGCCCAGCTCAATATCGCGCACCTGCTCGAACCGCTCGACTCGCCACGTCTGGCGGACTTTGTCGCCAACCTCGAACGGATCAACCAACTGGCCGAACAATCGCCCGGCTTCGTCTGGCGCCTGCAGGATGAAGCGGGCGACGCCACGGCGATGCGGCCGTTCGCGGACGACGTGATCGTCAACATGTCCGTGTGGCAGGACATCGCAGCGCTGCACACGTTCGCCTTCCGCTCGGCGCATGCCGACATCCTGCGCCGGCGCCGCGAATGGTTTGCACGCATGGCCGATGCGTACGCTGTGCTGTGGTGGGTGCCCGCGAATCATCGCCCCAGCATGGAGGAAGCAGCCGAGCGCCTCGCCAGCCTTCGCGCACACGGCCCAACGGAATTCGCATTCACCTTCCGCGACGCCTTCCCCGCCCCCGCTGCGTGACGAAGTTTGACACTCACCGCATCGGCGGCGTGGAAAACTGCGCAGGCCCAGCTTTGCATTGCGCACTACGCTAGCGTGTGCCTGCCCTGCAGGTGATCGGCCACATCAGAAGAAGTGGCCAACACGCCACTCAGCTTCGCATCCACGCACATGAACACGCGCTCGAACTCCCCCTGGGGCGCCACGCTGCCCCTCAAGTCACTCCGCAGCACCCCGCCGAAGCAACGCCTCAACGGCTGGTGGCTCGAGCACGCGCCGGGGCAATCCAACGCCACCGGCATCATCGGTGCCTTCGTGCACACCGCAGCCGGCAAAACGAGCTCGGTCATCGACATCGATGCAGAAACGCGCCGCGTAAAAACCAAAAGCGGCACAATCTACGAACTGGGCTTGCCCGACACCGCTTTTGCGCGTGAGAACAGCCGCCTGCTGCGCGAACTCGGGCTGATCTAGCAAGCACGCGACACCTTCACCGGGCGGCGCCACGGCGGCGTAAAGTGCGGGCTCCCACACTACGCAGCCTGCCCGATGCCTGTCACCACAAACGCCTTTGGCCAGCCCGTTGGCGCCGAAGTTCCGAACTGGTCGCCGCCGCCTTGGCCAGGCGGCGTTGCACTGCAGGGCCGTTTCTGCCGCGTCGAACCACTCGACCCCGCACGCCACGCGGAAGAACTATTCGCGGCTGACGCGCTGGATCACGACGGCAGCAGCTGGACCTACCTGCCCTACGGCCCCTTCACGTCGCTCGACGAATACCGGGCCTGGTTGACCGACATGGCTGCAGGGCAAGACCCCTGCTTCTACGCGATCGTGGATGCCGCAACCGGTCGCGCAGTCGGCGTGTGCAGCTACTTGCGCATCGACCCCGCTGCCGGGCCGATCGAGGTGGGTCACCTGCACTTCTCGCCGCTGCTGCAGGGCAAACCCGCCGCCACCGAGGCGATGTTCCTGATGATGCAGCAGGCGTTCGCGCTTGGTTACCGGCGCTATGAGTGGAAGTGCAATTCACTCAATGAGCCTTCCCGCCGCGCCGCGCTGCGGCTCGGTTTCACCTACGAAGGCTGCTTTCGGCAGGCGCGCATTGATCGCGGCCGCAACCGCGACACCACGTGGTATTCGGTCATCGATGCGGAGTGGCCGGCGCTGAAAGCACTGTTCGAACAATGGCTCGCGCCGGAGAATTTCGACGAGGACGGTCGCCAACGGGTCGCGCTGTCGGCACTGACCGCCTCGCTGCACGACGCGGACGCCAAGGCCTGAGCGTGCCGCGCTAAACTCGTCGGCATGGTTTCACCCAGCCCAACGCACCCCGCCCCGCCCGAAGACCACCGCCCTCGCGTGGCTGCCGAGCGGCGCGAGCGGACGCGGGCGCGGCTGATCGCCAGCGCGCTCGTCGTGATCGCGCAGCGTGGCCTGGAGCCGGGCGTGATCGACGAAGTGATCACCGCAGCGGGCGTCGCGCGCGGTACGTTCTACAACTACTTCCGCACGCATGAAGCGCTCTGGGCTGGCGTGGCGGAGGCCGTCAGCAACGAGATCGTTCGTGTCATCGACCCCCTCGTCTTGCTGCACCGAGACCCGGCGGCGAGACTCGCAGCCGGCTTGCGCTATGCCTTGCGGCTTGCGAAGACATACCCGCTGTTCGCCACCTTTGTGGTGCGCGGTGGCCACGCGGCCATCCGCCAGGGCGGCCAAGCCACCCAGAACGTCATGCGCGACATCGACGCGGGGATCGCGACCGGTCGCTTTGCCGCTTTGCCGGCTGCACTGATCCTCGATCTTGTTTTCGGTTCGGTTGTCGCGGCGTTTGCCACGGTGCAATCCGGTAACGCCCCCAATGACTACCCGGAGCAGTTCGCGCAGGCATTACTCCAAGCGCTCGGTGTGCCGCGGGCAGCCGCTCAGCGCCATGCGACATGCGCGCTCGCGCCAATCGAGATTCCCGCGGACTCCCTGCTCGCCCACGCCCGCAGGGCCGCCGACACCACCTCGACACCGAAACCGGCGCGCCCAAACCAAAAGTGACACCTGTGTCACTTTGATCGTTGCGGCAGACTCGATGCGCCCGACGACCGACGGCATTCGAACCGCCGGCGCCACCCTACTGCGCGCAGCCGGCGCGCCCCCACGAGGAGATCCGTATGTCGCACGATCGCGTTCCACCCGAACAGCCCGCCGGGCTCACCCGCCGCGAATTTCTGTCGCTGACTGGAGCGGCCGCCGTAGCAGCCCCGCTGTTGGGCAGTTCCAGCTCAGCGGCCGCCGCCGCACCAACTGGCCGCGCATCGAAGCCGGCACGCAGCGCGGGTAAGGCGCCCAACATCCTGTTCGTGTTCACCGACCAGGAACGCCACATCACCCAATGGCCGAAGGGTTACACACTGCCGGGTCACGAACTGCTCGCCAAGCGCGGGGTGCGCTTTGACCAGCACTACTGCCCGGCGGTGATGTGCACCAGTTCGCGTGCGGTCATGATGACCGGCCTGCAAACCCCCGATAACCGCATGTTCGAGAACGCCGACATGCCCTACGTCGAAGCCCTCTCGACCAAGGTGCCCACAGTCGGCCACATGCTGCGCAAGGCCGGCTACTACACCGCCTACAAAGGCAAATGGCACCTGAATGCGGCATTCGACACCGAAGCGCCCGATCAGTTGTTCACCAAGGAGATGGATGCCTACGGCTTCTCCGACTTCGTTTGGCCGGGCGATGTGCTGGTGCACACGCTGGGCGGCTACAAGCACGACCACATGATCGCCGGCAGCGCGGTGTCCTGGCTTCGAGAAAAGGGCCAGGCACTGCAGAGCGACGGCAAGCCCTGGGCGCTGTTCGTAAGCCTGGTGAACCCGCACGACATCATGTACTTCAACACCGACGCGCCGGGCGAGAAGGTTCAGGACACCGGGCACCTGCTGATGCATGCAGCGCGCGCGCCGGAGCACCCCGCCTACCGCACGCGCTGGAATGCACCGCTGCCGGCGTCGCTGCGGCAACCTCTCGACACCGCCGGCCGCCCAGGCGCGCACCGCGAATTCCTCCGTGCCTGGGGATACACCTTGGGCACGATTCCGCTTGAGGCGGAACGCTGGCAACGCTTCTCGGACTTCTATCTGAACTCGATCCGCTCGGTCGACGCGCAACTCAAGCGGATGCTCGACGAACTCGACGCATTGGGCCTCGCCGACGACACGATCGTCGTTTTCACCTCCGACCACGGCGAGATGGGCGGCGCCCATGGTCTGCGCGGCAAGGGGCCGTTTGCATATCAGGAGTCGATCCATGTGCCGATGTATGTCGCCCACCCCGACGTGCGCGGCGGACAGTCTTGCAAGGCGCTGACCGGCCACATCGACATCGTGCCGACGCTCCTATCGCTTGCTGGCGTTGATGCCACGCGCGCGAGCGAACTGGCGGGCCGTGATCTGCCGGGCCGCGACTTCTCGCCAGCCCTCTCCAAACCGGCCACTGCTGGGGTACATGCGGTGCGCGATGCCGTGCTGTTCACCTACAGCGGCATCGCGACCAACGACAGCGAGGTCACCCGCATCGTGTCCGAGGCGCGCGCTGCCGGTCAGGACCCGAAAAACGCGATGGCCGCCGCCGGCTACCGGCCCAACCTGCGCAAGCGCGGCAGCCTGCGCACCACGTTCGACGGCCGCTACAAGCTCACGCGCTACTTCTCGCCGATCGAACGCCACCGCCCCACGAATCTCGATGAGCTCTTCGCGCGCAACGACGTCGAGCTGTTCGATCTACAAAACGATCCGCAGGAGATGCAGAACCTGGCGCTGGACCGCGCCAAACACGCGAGCGTGCTTGAATCGATGCGGGAGAAGCTCGAGCAACAGATCGTGCGCGAGATTGGTGTCGACGATGGGCGTGAGATGCCGGACTTCGACGGCATCAAGTGGCAGATCGACCGCCTGGACCTGTAATCGTCGAGCGGGGCGGGCGCCTTTTCAAAGAGCCTGCCCGCAGCATCGAAGATCGAATCCCGATGCGGGCAGCGCGCTGGCGCAGCCCCACCGCACGCTCAGCGGGCACGCGGATCGCCGAGCGTTGCGTAACGCCCTTCAATTGCCCGCACACCACGCGCCATCGTTCAATCGTTCGGCGACGAGCTTTCCGTCGCGGATCGCGAAGCGCCCGACCGCGATGTGGGTTCTGAGCGCGGGGTCGATCGCCTTCAGCAGCGTCTGCTGCATGGCAAACTTGTCGGACCGCTGTTCCTGAAGGGTGCGCCGGAGGTATTCCGCGACACGGATCAAGTACGGGTCCTGCAACGCGTTCAGGTGTGCCGCGCAGGCTTCGGCGATCGCCTCATGCGCCGGCAGCACGAGTCGCAGGAAAACCCAATGGAGGCACAGCGCAAACCCGTTGTGTTGCGAGTTGTCGACGAGCGTCGCGTAGTCGCGTGCCCACAGCGGGGCCGCTTCCGGGTGAGCAGCGATTTCCTCCGGCACCACGAACAGGTGCTCCAGCGCGTTCTCAAGCAAGTAGATCGACTGGATTTCCGCGCCGCTCGCTGAGGCGACCGGGAAGAACTTCGGCACCGATTCGAGGACGTTCCGCTTCAGGTGAATCAGTTCATGGGAAATGATCCGCGGGCTCAGGGCTGACAGCGAAACACGGATCGTGATCGACTGCTGACGGTGCTCGATGTCGAGCACTGCAGACGCCGACGCAAACGAGGGATTGCGGCGCGCAAAGGATTCGTCGATTTCCTGCACACGCACTGCGATGCCGGTCTGGCTGCGGATCTGCTGCGGCACGTCGCGCAGCGCGGGCGGAATCGCGTCAAGAAACGCGGCGGGAAAGAAGTCCTGCATTAACGGGGCGGGCAAACCGGCGGAGGAATTAGGCGGAGTCGCGCGCGCCAAGTTTGCCGGGCGAGTCTAGCATCGCCGGTCTGCCCGCTCGATGCGCCCTCCGGCGGCCAGAGCGGCCAACGCGCCGATGAGCCCGCGCAATACAGCGTCGCAGGCGACTCGGCCCCGCGCCGTCGCTTGCCGCTGCAGTGGCGTCAGTACCCCTGCCGCCGCGGCCCCTGCTCGACATCAATCACCGCATGCAGCCGGTAGTGCTCACCCGGATGCCACAGCGTGGCGACCGACGCGACGCCGGCCGCGCCCCGCGTTACCCGGTGCATCACCAGACAGGGCGAACGGGCATCGATCCCCAGCATGGCTGCGATATCGCGCGGCGGCAGCCTCGCCTCGACCGTGAAGCGCGCGCTCGCAAGCGGCGCAACGCGGGTCAGGTAGGCGTTGGGGGTTTCGGTGCTGAAGTCCAGTTGCAGGTAGTCCGGCGCCAAGGCGGCGTTGACCCAGCGGTCTTCGACCTGGATCGGGCGGCCGTCCTCGCGGTGCACCAGCACCGAATGGAACAAGGGCGCGCCGACTGGCAGCTCGAAGGCCTCGGCCAGCGCGGCGTCGACCTGCCCGCGCGCGAGGCTGAAGAGCTCTGCGGTGTGCGCGTGGCCGCGCGCGGCGATGTCCTCTGCGATGTTGCGGATCTCCAGCAGCGGAGCCTCGACCCGCGGCGGCGCGACGAAGGTGCCGGCGCCGCGCGTGCGGGTCAGCACGCCGGCCTCGGTCAACTCGCGCAGCGCGCGGTTCACGGTCATCCGCGCGACGCCGAAATCGCGCGCCAGGCCTTCCTCCGGCGGGATCGCCTCGCCGACCTGCCATTCGCCGGCACGGATGCGGGCGAGCAGCTCGTCCTTGATCTGCTGGTAGCGGGGGGCGCTGCGTTCGGTGCTCATGGCTCGCTTCTCGGTTCGGGGCGCCGGGCCGTCACCCAGTCGCTTGACAGGCGTCCGCCGAGATCCGTGTTCATTCGTGTGATCCGCGGCGAAGCGCTTGCCCTCCCATTTAATTGTATAGACAACTCTTGCGCAAAGCATCTTCCTGCGCTAAAAATGTATAGACAACTTTTGCAGTCGCGGAGTACGCCATGCCCATCGCCCAACCCGAACAGGATCCCCGTCTGGCCCCCGGCCGCGTCGTCCGCGCACCGCGCGGCACCGAACGCAGCTGTCGCTGCTGGCTTACCGAGGCGGCGTTCCGGATGATCCAGAACAACCTCGACCCGGAGGTCGCCGAGAACCCGGAGGCGCTGGTGGTGTACGGGGGCATCGGCCGCGCCGCACGCGACTGGACCTGCTTCGACACGATCCTCAAATCGCTGCAGACGCTCGCCGACGACGAGACGCTGCTGGTGCAGTCCGGCAAGCCGGTGGGCGTGTTTCGCACCCACGCCGATGCGCCGCGCGTGCTGCTGGCCAACTCAAACCTGGTGCCCAAATGGGCGAACTGGGAGCACTTCCACGAGCTCGACCGCAAGGGCCTGATGATGTACGGCCAGATGACGGCCGGCAGCTGGATCTACATCGGCACCCAGGGCATCGTGCAAGGCACCTACGAGACCTTCGCCGAAGCCGGGCGACAGCACTACGGAACGGACGGAAACGCCACCCCCTGGCGCGGCCGCTGGATCCTCTCCGCCGGGCTCGGCGGCATGGGCGGCGCGCAACCGCTGGCGGCAAGCTTCGCCGGCGCGACGTCGCTGATGATCGAATGCCAGCAGTCGCGCATCGACTTCCGCCTGCGCACCCGCTACCTCGACGTGCAGGCGCGCGACCTCGACCATGCGCTGGAGCTGATCAAGCACCACACCGCGCACGGCGAGGCGGTGTCCATCGGCCTGCTTGGCAACGCCGCCGAAGTGCTGCCGGAACTCGTGCACCGCGGGGTGAAACCTGACCTCGTGACCGACCAGACCTCGGCGCACGACCTGATCAACGGCTACCTGCCGATCGGCTGGAGCCTCGAACAATGGCTCGCCGCGCAGCGCGACCCCGGCATGCACGCAGCGCTGCGCCGCGCCGCCTCGAAGAGCTGCGCCGTGCATGTGCAGGCGATGCTGGACTTCCAGGCGATGGGCGTGCCAGTCGTCGACTACGGCAACAACATCCGCCAGGTCGCGAAGGACGAAGGCGTGGCGAATGCCTTCGACTTCCCCGGTTTCGTGCCAGCCTACATCCGCCCGCTGTTCTGCGAGGGCAAGGGGCCGTTCCGCTGGGTGGCGCTGTCGGGCGACCCGGAAGACATCCGCAAGACCGACGCCAAGATCAAGGAGCTGTTCCCCGACAACCACCATGTGCATCGCTGGCTCGACATGGCCGGCGAGCGCATCGCCTTCCAGGGCCTGCCCGCGCGCATCTGCTGGCTGGGTCTGGGTGAACGCCACCTGGCCGGGCTCGCCTTCAACGAGATGGTCGCCCGCGGTGAGCTGAAGGCCCCGATCGTGATCGGCCGCGACCACCTCGACACCGGCTCGGTCGCCAGCCCGAACCGCGAGACAGAAGCGATGCGCGACGGCAGCGACGCCGTCTCCGACTGGCCGCTGCTCAACGCGCTGCTCAACACCGCCGGCGGCGCGACCTGGGTGTCGCTGCACCACGGCGGCGGCGTCGGCATGGGCTACTCGCAGCACTCGGGCGTGGTGATCGTCGCCGACGGCACTGAAGCCGCCGCGCGCCGCCTCGAACGCGTGCTGTGGAACGACCCCGCCAGCGGCGTGATGCGCCATGCCGACGCCGGCTACGACATCGCCCGCGACTGCGCCCGCGAGCGCGGCCTGAACCTGCCGATGCTGGGCTGACCTGCATCCCTCACTGGATTCCGACATGACCAAGACCATCACCCTCGTCCCCGGCCAGATCACGATGCCGCAGCTGCGCGCGGTGTGGGACGGCAGCGCCCGCCTCGCGCTGGACCCCGCCGCCTGGGGCCCGGTGCGCGCCTCGGCCGCCGCGGTGCGCACCATCGTGGAGGCCGGAAAGCCCGCCTACGGCATCAACACCGGCTTCGGCAAGCTCGCCAACACGCACATCGCGGAAGACCAGCTCGAAGCGCTGCAGACCAACCTGATCCGCTCGCATTCGGTGGGCGTCGGCCCGCTGATGGACGACGGCGTCGTGCGCCTGATCCTCGCGATGAAGATCGCGAGCCTCGCGCGCGGCTTCTCGGGCATCCGCCCGCTGGTGCTGGAGACGATGATCGAGGCCTACAACGCCGGCATCCTGCCCTGCATCCCGAGCAAGGGTTCGGTCGGCGCCTCGGGCGACCTCGCGCCGCTGTCGCACATGACACTGGCGCTGATGGGCGAAGGCCGCGTGCGGGTCGATGGCGTCGAACGCAATGCGGCCGACGCGTTGGGCGAAGCCGGCATCACGCCGATCCAGCTCGCTGCGAAGGAAGGCCTCGCGCTGATCAATGGCACCCAAGCCTCGACCGCGTTGACGTTGCAAGGCCTGTTCCTCGCCGAGCGTGTGTTCGCCGCGGCGATTGCAGCCGGCGCGATGTCGGTGGACGCCGCGCGCGGCTCCGACGCGCCCTTCGACGCCCGCATCCACGAAGTGCGCGGCCAGCCGGGGCAGATCGCCGTTGCCGCGCGCTACCGCGAACTGCTCGCCGGCTCCGAGATCCGCCAGTCGCATCTGACCAACGACGACCGCGTGCAGGACCCCTACTCGCTGCGCTGCCAGCCGCAGGTGATGGGCGCATGTCTGGACCTGCTGCGCGGCGCGGTCACCACGCTGACGATCGAAGCCAATGCGGTCTCCGACAACCCGCTGATCTTCGAGCACGAAGGCCACTGGTCGGTGCTCTCGGGCGGCAACTTCCATGCGGAGCCGGTGGCCTTTGCGGCAGACACGCTCGCGCTCGCAATCGCCGAGATCGGCGCACTGTCCGAGCGTCGCATCGCGCTGCTGATCGACGCCTCGCTATCGGGCCTGCCGGCCTTCCTGATCCCGAACCCCGGCCTGCACTCGGGCTTCATGATCGCGCACGTCACCGCCGCGGCACTGGCGTCGGAGAACAAGTCGCTCGCCCACCCGGCCAGCGTCGACAGCCTGCCCACCTCGGCGAACCAGGAGGACCACGTCTCGATGGCCACCTTCGCCGGCCGGCGCCTGACCGACATGGCGAAGAACACCGCGCACATCGTCGGCATCGAGTTGCTCGCCGCCGCGCAGGGCATCGACTTCCATCGCGCGATGAAGACCTCGGTGCCGCTGGAAAAGGTGCATGCGCAACTGCGCGCCGAGGTGCCCTTCCATTCGGACGACCGCTACCTCGCACCCGATCTGGAAGCCGCGCAGCGCATGGTGCTCTCCGGCATCTTCGACCACGCGGCGCACGATCTCATGCCATCCATCGAGGGCTGAACCATGAGCACCGAGGGCGTACGGCATACCGGCTTCGACGCGACCATCTGGCAGGGTCGCGAAGACTCGCATGAAGCGCACTTCAGCCAGCGCTGGCATGAGGCGGTGCAGCCGCTGGGCGATGCCACGCAGCGCCACGGTGTCGCGCTGCTCGGTTTCGCCTGCGACGCCGGCGTGCGCCGCAACCTCGGCCGCCCCGGCGCCGCCGCCGGCCCCACCGCCCTGCGTCGCGCGCTGGCCAACGTCGCGCTGGCCGAGGCCTCGGTGCTCTATGACGCCGGCGACGTGCATTGCGACGGCGACGCACTGGAAGCCGCGCAGGCCCACTACGCCGGCGAGATCGCGAAACTGATCGAGCGCGGCCACCTGCCGATCGGGCTGGGCGGCGGGCACGAGATCGCCTTCGGCAGCTTCATGGGGCTGGCCACCGCGCTGAAGAAGCGCAGCAGCGAAACACCGCGCATCGGCATCCTGAACTTCGACGCGCATTTCGACCTGCGCGCGGCGGACCGCGCGAGTTCCGGCACCCCCTTCCGGCAGATCGCCGAGTATTCGCACACGCAGGGCTGGCCCTTCCACTACTCAGTGTTCGGCATCTCGCGCTTCGCGAACACGGCGGCGCTGTTCGAGCGCGCGAAGCAAGTGGGCGTGCGCTGGATGCTGGATGAAGAACTGGGCGCTGCGAAGCTGCACGCCGCGCTCGCTGCGCTGCACGCATTCCTCGCGCAAGTCGACCACCTGTACCTGACGATCTGCCTCGACGTGCTGCCGCCCGGCCTCGCCCCCGGCGTCTCGGCGCCCTCGGCGCACGGCGTCGCCATGGAAGTCATCGAACCCCTGATCGACGCGGCGGTCGCCAGCGGCAAGCTGCGCCTCGCCGACATCGCCGAACTGAACCCCGCGCAGGACATCGACGCCCACACGGCGCGGGTCGCGGCCCGGCTGGTTGCCCGCATCGCCGCGGGGGCGCATCCGTGAACGACGCGCCGGTCCGGGACGGACTGCTGCGCAACGTCCATCTCGCGAGCTTCGTCGGTGAGGGCTACGGCACTGTCCGCAACGCCGCACTTGCGTGGCGCGACGGCACCATCGCCTGGCTCGGGCCGGAAGCTGAGCTGCCCGCCGAGTTCAGCGCGCTGCCGACCCACGACGGCGCCGGCGGCTGGCTCACGCCGGGGCTGATCGATTGCCACACTCACCTCGTCTACGCCGGCAACCGCGCCAACGAATTCGAAGCCCGGCTCAACGGCGCGAGCTACGAAGACATCGCCCGCGCCGGTGGCGGCATCCTCTCCACGGTGCGTGCGACACGTGCGGCCGACGAAGACGCGCTGCTCGCCGCCAGCCTGCCGCGCGTCGACGCACTGCTCGCTGAGGGCGTCACCACGCTGGAGATCAAATCCGGCTACGGGCTGGACCAGCCCAGCGAACGCAAGATGCTGCGCGTCGCGCGCCGCATCGGGGAACTGCGCGGCATCACCGTGCGCACCACATTCCTCGGCGCCCACGCGCTGCCAACGGAGTTCGCCGGCGAGGCCGATGCGTACATCGACCACCTCTGCACCGCGATGCTGCCCGCGCTCGCCAGCGAAGGCCTGGTCGACGCGGTGGATGCCTTCTGCGAGCGCATCGCCTTCACGCCCGAACAGACCACCCGCGTGTTCGACGCCGCTGCGAAGCTCGGCCTGCCGGTGAAACTGCACGCGGAACAACTCTCCGACCAGGGCGGCGCCGCGCTGGTCGCACGCTACCGCGGGCTCTCCGCGGATCATCTCGAATGGTTGTCGGACGACGGGATCGCCGCGATGAAAGCGGCCGGCACCATCGCCGTACTGCTGCCCGGCGCCTTTTACTGCCTGCGCGAAACCAGGCTGCCGCCGATCGCCGCGCTGCGCGAGGCTGGCGTGCCGATGGCCGTCGCCACCGACGCCAACCCCGGCACCTCGCCTCTGACCTCACTGCTGCTCGCGGCGAACATGGCCTGCACGCTGTTCCGCCTCACGCCGCAGGAAGCCCTCGCCGGCATCACACGCGAAGCGGCACGTGCACTGGGGCTGGTCGATCGCGGCACGCTCGCCGTCGGCAAGCGCGCGGATCTGGCCTTGTGGCGGATCAGCGAGCCAGCCGAGCTGGCTTACGCGCTCGGCGCGCGGCCCTTGGCTGCGACCTGGGTGGGCGGCATCAAACGCTAGCGCGCCTGGCAGCGCGATGCCCTGGTGGGCCTCGTAACGCGAAGCGCTAGCGCGCCTCGCAGCGCGAGCCCCTAGTGGGCCTCGTCCCAGTTGGCGCCGGCGCCGACTTCGACCACCAGCGGCACTTTCAAGGCCGCCGCGCCGCTCATCAGTTCCGCGAGCGTTGGCTTCACGACATCGAGCTCGCCCTGCGGCACTTCGAGCACCAGTTCGTCGTGCACCTGCAGCAGCAGTTTCGATTGCAGCGTACTGCCCTGCAGCCAGTCATACACCCGACGCATCGCGATCTTGACGATGTCCGCGGCGGTGCCTTGCATCGGTGCGTTGATCGCGGCGCGTTCTGCACCCTGGCGACGGCCGACCTGCGCGGCGCGGATCTCGGGCAGCATCAGGCGGCGGCCGAATACCGTTTCGACGTAACCGTGATCGCGCGCGAAGTGGCGCGTCTCTTCCATGTAGCGGGCGACGCCGGGGTAGCGCGCGAAGTAGCGGTCGATATAGGCCTGTGCGGCGCTGCGTTCGAGGTCAAGCGCCTTCGCCAGCCCGTGTGCGCTCATGCCGTAGATGAGGCCGAAGTTGATCGCCTTGGCGTAGCGGCGCTGTTCGCTGGTGACCTCCGACGGCACGAGGCCGAACACCTCTGCGGCGGTGGCGCGGTGCACATCCAGCCCTTGCGCGAAGGCTTCGAGCAAGCCCGCATCGTCGGACAGGTGCGCCATGATGCGCAGCTCGATCTGCGAGTAGTCCGCCGACACGATGACGTTGCCCGGCGCGGCGATGAAGGCCGCGCGGATGCGACGCCCTTCTTCGGTGCGCACCGGGATGTTCTGCAGGTTCGGTTCGGAACTCGACAGCCGGCCGGTGACGGCACCGGCCTGCGAGAAGCTGGTATGCACCCGCCCGGTGTTCGGGTTCACCGAGCGCGGCAGTTTGTCGGTGTAGGTGCTCTTCAGCTTCGCCATGCTGCGGTATTCGAGCAGCAGTTTGGGCAGCGGATAGTCGAGCGCCAGCTGTTGCAGCACTTCTTCATCGGTCGAGGGCTGGCCGCCGGGGGTCTTCTTGATCACCGGCAGCTTCTCGCGCTCGAACAGGATTTCCTGGATCTGTTTGGGGCTGTTGAGGTTGAAGGGCTGCTTGGCGAGCGCGTGGGCTTCGGCCTCCAGCTCCAGCATGCGGCGGCCGAGCGTGTCGGACTGACGCAGCAGCAGGTCGCGGTCGATCAGCACGCCGTTGCGCTCCATCGCCCACAGCACTTCCATCGCCGGCATCTCGACCTCGCGGTAAAGCTTGGCCAGCGCGGCGTCGCTGGTCACGCGCGGCAGCAACACGTTGTGCACCCGCAACGTGGCGTCGGCGTCTTCGGCGGCGTATTCGGTCGCCCGCGCGATCGCAACTTCATGGAAGCCGATCTGGTTGGCACCCTTGCCGCACACATCGGTGTAGCTCAGCGTATCGAGCATGCCGGCGTGGCGCTTGGCGAGCTGGTCGAGGTCGTGGCCCTTGTCGCTCTCGACGACGAAGGATTCGAGCAGCGTATCGTGCTCGACGCCCCGCAAGCGGATGCCGTGGTTGGCCAGCACATGCATGTCGTACTTCAGGTTCTGGCCTACTTTGCGGTGGGCATCGGATTCGAACCAGCCGCGCAGCTTGTTGAGCACCTCGGCGAGCGGCAGCTGCGCGGGCGCATCGGGGTAGTGGTGCGTCAGTGGCAGGTAGGCGGCCTCACCCTCCTGCACGCTGAAGCTCATGCCGACGAGGCGCGCGAGCATCGGGTCGAGGCTGTCGGTTTCGGTGTCGAAGGCCGTCAGCGGTGCTGCGCTGATCTTCGCCAGCCAGGCGTCGAAGGTCTGCCAGTCGAGGATCGTGACGTAGGCGGCGCGATGCGCACCGGCATCATCCAGCAGCGAAGCCTGCGCCGGCATGGCGGCAACCTCAGGCTTTGCGGCAGGCGCGGACGACTCCTCGGCAGCGGCGTCGCCACCACCCAGCGCGGCGCGCGCCTCCTTGAGC
This sequence comes from Niveibacterium sp., assembly GCF_041909475.1. Lineage (NCBI taxonomy): Bacteria > Pseudomonadati > Pseudomonadota > Betaproteobacteria > Rhodocyclales > Rhodocyclaceae > Niveibacterium > Niveibacterium sp. The sequence goes on from NZ_JAYRDJ010000019.1 coordinate 54,664, forward strand.
CAGGTGCGGAATTGCAGGCGCTCGAACCATTCGGCCAGCGTCTCGTTCTGGCTGATGCCAAACGCCAGCTGATCGAGCGTCACCGGCAGTTCGCAATCGGTTTCGATCGTGACGAGCTTGCGACCAAGCGGCAGGAAGTCCAGGTGCTTGCGCAAGTTATCGCCGACCACGCCGCCGATCGCCCAGTCCTCCTTCTTGCCCTTGGCAACCTTCTGCTGCGCGGCAGCGACCACGCCATCGAGCGAGTCGAATTCAGACAGCCACTTCACCGCGGTCTTGGGCCCGCACTTCTCGACGCCCGGCACGTTGTCCACCGCATCGCCGACCAGCGCAAGGTAGTCGATGATGCGCGTCGGCGGCACGCCGAACTTGGCGAGTACGCCGGCTTCGTCAAGCACCTCGTTGCTCATCGTGTTCACCAGCTTCACGCGCGGCGTGACGAGCTGGGCCATGTCCTTGTCGCCGGTCGAGATCACCACGTCATAGCCGGCCGCTTCCCCGCGCCGGGCCAGCGTGCCGATCACATCATCGGCCTCGATGCCTTCGACCATCACGATCGGCCAGCCCATCGCCTGCACGCAGGCGTGGATCGGTTCGATCTGCAAGCGCAAGTCGTCCGGCATCGGCGGGCGATGTGCCTTGTAGTCGGGGAACAGGTCTTCGCGGAAGGTCTTGCCCTTGGCATCAAAGACACAGGCAAGCCGGTCTGCCTTGTAGTCACCCAGTAGCCGGCGTAGCATGTTCAGCACCCCGAACACCGCGCCAGTAGGCTCTCCGCGAGCATTTCGCATGTCAGGCATGGCATGGAATGCGCGGTACAGATAAGAGGATCCGTCGACCAGCAGAAGCGTCGGCATGGGTATTCAACCGGTGAGCGCGGCAGGTGTCGTGCCGGTACCGGCACCACATCGATCCTGCGACGAAAGACAAGAATGAGCGCGAAAGAGAAACTCCCGCCCGTAACCACCGCAACGCCCGGCACGCACAACCAGATGGCGCGCGAGGCATGGCGGATCTTTGGAATTATGGCAGAGTTCGTCGAGGCGACTGAGCGTCTCGCGCCGATCCGCCCGGCTGTCAGCATCTTCGGCAGCGCCCGCACGAAGCCCGACGATCCGTACTACGAGAAAGCCGAGAAGATCGCGCGCCTGCTGTCGGATTCCGGCTTCTCGGTGATCTCCGGCGGCGGCCCCGGCATCATGGAGGCGGCCAACAAGGGCGCCTACTTCGGCAGCTCGCCCTCGGTCGGCCTCAACATCCAGTTGCCGATGGAGCAGCACGGCAACCCGTATCAGGACATCTCGCAGACCTTCCACCACTTCTTCGCGCGCAAGTACATGTTCGTGAAGTGCGCCAGCGCGTACGTGGTGATGCCCGGCGGCTTCGGCACGCTGGACGAACTGATGGAGGCGCTGACGCTGATCCAGACCGGCAAGAGCCGGCCGATCCCGGTGATCCTGGTGCATTCGCCGTTCTGGAAGGGGCTGATCGACTGGTTCCGCGAGCGCTTGGTGGCCGAGAAGATGGTCAACCCGGAAGACCTCGATCTGATCCAGGTGCTGGACTCGCCGGAAGATGTGGTCGAGGCGATCTTCAAACACTACGAGCATCGTGGATTCGAGCCGCTGCCGGGCGAGCACGAGCTGATGCTCAACCTGTAGGAGGCACACCATGCCCCACACACTCCGCAATCTATTCGCGATCGCCCTGCTTGCCGCGGCGCCGGTGATGGCGCAGGACAAGCCGCCCAAACTCGAACCGATCCCCGAACCGCCACCGCCGCCGGCCGGCGTCGTCGACACCGACGAAGCGCCGGAAGTCACCGTATCGACGCGCGGTGAGGACAAGATCGAGGAGTACCGCATCAAGGGTCGGCTCTACATGATCAAGGTGACGCCCAAGGTCGGGAAACCCTACTACCTGGTCGACCACAAAGGCGACGGCGTGTTTTCGCGCGCGGATGACAACGAACGCAGCCTGTCGGTGCCGATGTGGCTGATCAAGTCCTGGTAAGCCGCTGGCGCGGCACTGTGCTGCCAGCAAACTGAAACGATGTCCGTCTTCACCACCGTCACTCCGGAACAGATGCACGACTGGCTCGCCGGCTACGCCGTCGGCCGGCTGGTCGAGCTGCGCGGCATCGAAGCCGGCGTGCAGAACAGCAATTTCTTCGTCACGACCACGCTCGGCCGCTATGTGCTGACGCTGTTCGAAAGCGTGCCGCGCGCCGAGCTGCCGTACTACCTGCACCTGATGGCGCATCTTTCCCGCCACGGCCTGCCGGTGCCGGCGCCAATCGCCAACCGTGACAATGACTACCTCGGCCCCCTCGCTGGCCGCCCGGCCGTGATGGTGATGCGGCTCGCCGGCCGCTCCGAAATGGCGCCCACCGTGGCGCAGTGCGAACGCCTCGGGGCGATGCTCGCCGGGCTGCATCTGGCCGGCATGTCCTACGGCCGCAGGCAGGACAACTCGCGCGGCCCGGCCTGGCGAGAACGCGCCGCGGCGGCGGTGCTGCCGCAGCTTGCACCGGGCGACCGCGCACTGCTGGAAGCCGAGCTGATCGTGCAGCGCGGGCTGGACGACCTCGATCTGCCGACCGGCACGATCCACGCCGACCTGTTCCGCGACAATGTGCTGTGGGATGGTGAGCACGTCGGCGGCGTGATCGACTTCTACTTCGCCTGCACCGACGCGCTGCTGTTCGATGTAGCCGTCACGCTCAACGACTGGTGCGGTCGTGCCGACGCCACGCTGGACCCGGCGCGCGCCAGCGCCTTCCTGCGTGCCTACCACGCCGACCGGCCGTTCACGCGCGCCGAACGCGAAGCCTGGCCGGCGATGCTACGCCGCGCGGCCTTGCGCTTCTGGCTCTCGCGGCTGGAAGACTTCCACCGCCCGCGCGAAGGCGAAATGGTGCTGGTGAAAAACCCGGACGAATTCCGCGAGATCCTGCGTACGCGCATCGCACAGCCCGGTGTGGTCCCCCTGCCGTGAGACATCCGCGCCGGCCGCCAGCGCGGAAAACGCTGCGCATTTGGTAGCATCCGCATCCCGCCGCCCCGATCGCACGACCCGCCTGCCATGCATGCTCATAACCTCCCCACCCCGGCCGAAGTCCCGGCCAGCCGCGCGCTGAGCTGGTTTCGCGAAGGCTGGCGCCTGTTTCTGGCGCACCCCGCCGTGTGGGCCATGATGGGTGCCGCGACCTTTCTGGTACTCGCGATCGCCGTATGGCTGCCACTGATCGGCCGCGTGCTGGCGATGGTCGTACTACAGGTACTGGCCGGCGGCATGGTCGCCGCCGCCCACCATTCGCGTGAAACCGGCGCGCTGAAGATCAACGAACTATGGGACGGCCTGCGCCAGCACGCCGCCAACCTGGCGATGATCGGCGTGCTGCAAGGCATCGCGCTGACTGCAGCGGGCATCCTCACTTTTGTCACCAGCCTTGTCCTTGGCTTGCTGCTCGATATCACCGGCCTCGCGGGTTTTGACTGGATCACGCTCGCGCTGAGCTGGGTGGCGGATATCTTCGTGTCCTTCGTCGTCGTGATGGGCATGTTGCTGGCGCTGTGGTTCGCGCCGGCACTGGTGATGCTCAACCGCGCATCCCCCTTCGATGCGATGCGCCTGTCCTTCCGCGCCGCGCTGCGCAACACCGGCGCCAGTGCGCTGGTCGGCGGCGTGCTCGTGCTGGGTGTGCCGCTGGCGATCACGCTGACTTTCGGCTTCGGCATCGTCGTCGTGATCCCGCTGGTCGCCACCACGATCTACGCATCGTGGCGTGACGTGTTCGCCAACACCGGCGCCGGGGCCTGAGATGCAGGCGCACAAACTGCCCGCCTCGCGCGGCTGGGCCTGGGTCAAGGCCGGTTTCGCGCTGTACCGGCGCAATCCGTTTGCACTCGCAGCCAACGTGATGCTGATGTGGCTGGTGCTGATGTTCGCCGGCATGATGCTGGTGCCGCTGCTGGTCACGGTGTTGCCCGAATCGGTAGCGCCCTGGATCGCGCAGGCACCGCTCGCACTCTTGCTACCCGCCCTGTCGGTCGGTGTGTTCAACGTCTGCCGGACAATCGAACAGGGCGACACGGTGCTGCCGTTCTCGCTCTTCTCGGGCTTCCAGCGCAATCTGCGCGAGCTGGTCGTGCTGGGTCTGATCTACTACGTCGGCAGCCTGCTGGCGCTCGCGCTGACCACGGCCTGGGACGGCGGCCTGCTGATCGACGTGATGCAGGGCCGGCGCAAGCTCGACGACCCGGCCCTCGACGCCGACGCCTTGATGCGCTCCGCGCTGATGCTGATGGGCCTGACGATGCCGGTGATGATGGCCAACTGGTTCGCGCCTCTGCTGACCGCCTGGCGCGAGGTGCCGCCGGTGAAAGCCGCGTTCTTCAGCTTCATCGCTTTCTGGCGCAACTTCGCGGCCTTTCTGGTATTCGGGCTCGCCGTCGCATTGGTGCTGTGGCTGATCCCGGGCGTGATCGGCGCGGTGATCGCGATGGCCTCGCCTACGCTCGGCGCGTCGATCGCGATGATGTTGCCGATGCTGCTGATCCCCGGCCTTTACGGGGCCTTCTACGCCAACGCGCTGGACGTCTTCCCGGGCCTGCAGGATGGTCCGCTCGCCTGAGCTCGCGCCGCTCGGCATCCTCGGCGGCACCTTCGACCCGATCCACTTCGGCCACCTGAGGCTTGCCGAAGAGGCTCGCCAGCAGCTGGGGCTCGCCCGCGTACGCCTGATTCCGGCTGGCCGCCCCGCCCACCGCGGCGCGCCCGGCGCGCGAGCGGAACAACGCCTGGCGATGACGCAGCTGGCCGCCGCCGGCAACGCTACGCTGGAAGTCGATGCCGCGGAGGTCCTCAGCAACGCACCGAGCTACACCGTGCCGACACTGGAACGCCTGCGCCGCGAACTGGGCGCACAGCAACCGCTTGTGTTGCTGCTGGGGGCTGACGCCTTCGCCGGCCTGCCGACCTGGCATCGCTGGCGCAGCCTGTTCGAGCTTGCCCACATTGCCGTCGCAACCCGGCCCGGCCATTCGCTCGCCCCCCACGCGCTGTCGCCCGAGCTGGCGGCCGTGTGCGACGAACGAAGCACCGATGCAAGCGCGCTGGCGACGTCGCCAGCCGGCTGCATCCTGCGTTTCCCGATCACCCCGCTCGACATTTCAGCCACCGCCATCCGCAGCGCCTGCGCGCGCCTAGAGAGCCCGCGCTACCTGTTGCCGGATGGGGTTGTCGACTATATTGCCCAGCACCGCCTCTATCGCGAGGCGCCCTGCGAACCGGAGGAAGAACCGTCCTGATGAATATCGCCAAGCTTGAAAAAGTGGTCGTCGACGCCCTTGAAGACATCAAGGCCAAAGATATCGACGTCATCAATACCACCCGCCTCACCTCGCTGTTTGACCGCATCGTGATCGCGAGTGGCGATTCCAACCGCCAGACCAAGGCGCTCGCCCGGCATGTGCAGGACAAGGTCCGCGAAGCCGGTGGCGAAGTGATCAGCGTCGAAGGCGAACAGACCGGCGAATGGGTGCTGGTCGACCTCGGCGACATCGTCGTGCACGTGATGCAGCCTGCCGTACGCAGCTACTACAACCTGGAAGAGATCTGGTCGCATACGCCGGTTCGCCGCCGCCCGCATGCGGCCGAGGCGCACGGCGAAGCGCTCTGATGCGGCTCGCGATCCTCGCCGTCGGCACCCGCATGCCGGGCTGGGTCGATGAGGCCTTCGGCGACTTCGCCAAGCGCATGCCGCGTGAATGCACGCTCGATCTGGTCGAGGTCAAGGCCGAACCGCGCAGCGGTGGCAAGACCGCCGAGCAGATGATGGCCGCCGAAGCCGAGCGCATCCGCGCCGCACTGCCGCCGCGCGCACGGCTGGTGATCCTCGACGAGCGCGGCGAAGACCTGAGCACCAAGTCACTCGCGCAACGGCTGGAGCGCTGGCTGGGTGCGGGTGACGATGTTGCGCTGGTGATCGGCGGGCCGGACGGGCTCGACCCGACACTCAAACAGGCGGCACACGAGAAGATCCGCCTTTCGTCGCTGACCCTGCCGCACGCGATGGTGCGTGTGCTGCTGGCCGAGGCGCTGTACCGCGCCTGGAGCGTGACGAAGAACCACCCTTACCACCGCGAGTGAGCGGCAGAATCGCCCGCATGTTGCCACCCAGAATCTACCTCGCCTCCCGCAGCCCGCGCCGCCGCGAGCTGCTGCACCAGATCGGCGTCGCGTTCGACACGCTGCTGTTCCGCGCCCCACCGCGCGAAGACGCCGACGTGGCCGAGGATGTGCTACCCGGCGAGCACCCCGACGCCTACGTGGTCCGCGTTGCCCGCGCCAAGGCGCAGGGCGGCTGGACGCGGCTCGCCTGGCGCAATCTGGTGCCACGGCCGGTGCTGTCCGCCGATACCACGATCGACCTCGACGGCGAGATCATCGGCAAGCCGGCCGACGAGGCCGATGCCGCGGCGATCCTGCGTCGCCTCGCCGGCCGCAGCCATCGTGTGCTGACCGCAATCGCGATGGCGGACGGGCAACGCATCGATCACCGGCTCTCGGTCAGCGAAGTGCGTTTCGGCGAGCTGAGTGACGAGGACATCCGGCGCTACGTGAGCAGTGGCGAGCCGATGGACAAGGCGGGCGCCTACGGCATACAGGGTCGTGCGGGCGCATTCATCGCTGAGATCCGCGGCTCCTACACCGGCATCGTCGGCCTGCCGCTGCACGAAACCGCGCAGCTGCTGCGCGAGTTCGGCTACCCGGCCTGACGCACCCGCTGCGGCATCACTCCGCGTAAAGCCGCACCGCGTTGCGGCCTTCCTTCTTGGCGCCGTACATCGCAGCATCGGCACGCCGCATCAGTTCATCCGGTGCACTCGTAGCCGCGCAGGTCATCGCCACCCCGATGCTGGCCCCCACCGCTACGTCGGCTCCGCTGTCGAGCGTGATCGGCGCCAGCACCGCTTCGCGTACCTTGTTCAGGATCGCGGTCGCGGCGTCCGCTTCGGTCACGCCGTCGAGCAGCAGCACGAATTCGTCGCCGCCCGGCCGCGCTACGGTGTCGGTGCGGCGCACCGCCCGCTCCAGCCTTTGCGCCACGACGCGCAACACATGGTCACCCGCGTCGTGTCCGTGCGTGTCATTGATCTGTTTGAACCAGTCGAGGTCGATCATGGCGAGCGCGAAGCCACGCGCCGGGTCGCGGGTGTGTTCGGCGAGCATGTTGGCGAGGCGACGGTTGAGGCCGAGGCGGTTCATCGCGCCGGTCAGGCTGTCGGTAATCGCCAGCTCCTGCGCAGCCTCCTCGGCGCGCTTGCGGTCCGAAATATCGTTCGCAAGCCCCTGCAGGGCGCCGCCGCCGGCCGGTGTCAGCACGATCTGGATCCAGCGCTGCAGGCCGCTCTCCTCCGTCAGCACGAAGTCTTCGGAGACCGAACGCTGGCGTTCAATGCAACGCGCACGCAAGGCGTCGAGCGCCGCCGCCAGCGGCGGCAGCAGCTCGGCCAGCGTGGGGCTCTCATGCGGTGAATGGGGCCCGCCCAGCACGCGAACGCAGGCGGGGTTCCAGGATTGCAGGCGGCCATCCGCAGTCAGTGTGAACAACCCGGTTTCCGCATTCTCGAAGATCAGCCGCAGGCGCTGCTCATCCAGCTCGCGCTGTTCGCGCAGGCTGCGTTCGGTGCGGATCAGCCCGGAGAAGCCGGCGATCAGCGCATTGGTGTCGCGCACCAGACGCCCGAGCTCGTCCTCATCGTGGCCCCGCGGGGTGGGAATCTCGCCGCCCTCCTTGCCCTCGATGCGATGGAGACTGTTGGAGATCAGCCGGATCGGGCGCGTCACGAACACGCTGACGGCCATCAGCGCCGCCAGCACCACCGCCAGCATCTGCCCGCCCATCAGCGCCGCCACACGCCAGGCGCGCTCATGGGCCACTTCGCGGATCAAAGCCTCACTTGGCTCGACACGGATCTCGCAGATGGTTTCGCTTTCCGAGAACGGCGAGTGGACTGCGCGTGTCAGCAGGTCGGCACCGGAAGGCGGGCCGCCCACCTCGGCGATCGTGGTCTTGCCAACGCGGATATCGGCGCGGCGGACGTAGGGATTCTTGATCAGGCCGTCGAGCGACTGTTTCGCCAGCACCCGATCATCGACGAAGCAGGCGGTGCTGACCGTGCCTTCCACCGCATCGATCAGCGCGATGCTCTGGCGCTGCATCGCCTCGCGCTCCTGCACGAGCACGAAGGGCAAGGTGGCAAGCGCAAAGGCGACACCGACCACACCGCCAACGAGCAGGATGATCGCCGTGGTGCGCAGGCCGAGATTGCGGCGGACCAGCCTCAGCATCACTTGTCCCCCAGCTCGAACACGATGCGCACGCGCGCATCGGTGCGCGAACGCTCGACGTAGCCGATGCCGCCGGGGTTGCGTTGCACCAGCGTCAACACCTCCTCGGTGCTGTCGGCCTGCACCGGCGGCGAGGCCTGGCCGGAGAAGGTAAGCCGTGCCCAGTAGGCGCGCACTTCGGCGAGGTCGCGTGACAGCAGCCGCTGATAGAACAGCTGCTTTTCCTGGCCCGAAGCACTCAGCAGATCAATCGGCCGCGCGGGCGTGCCGTCGGGCAGTTTGCGCAGCCGCCCCATGTACAGATTGATCACGTCGTCACGACTAAGGCGCGCAACGCTGCAAGCCGGGTTGACCACCACCACCAGATCCACTGCGCGCGCGGCACCGACCGGCCAGAGCAGGCTCAGGATGCAAAGCGTGGCGAAGCGGATCGTGGCCATGGTGCTAGAACACGAAATCCATGACGGCGCTGAAAACTGTCGTCTTGAAGCCGTCCGACGGCGCATCGTCGTTGAACCACAACACGATGCTGTGCCGCCCGTGGATGCGCTCCGCCTGCAGTTTCAGCGCAAGGTGACTCGCGAGATCCCAGCGCGCGCCCAGCGCGACGGTCTGCAGGTTGTTGAGGTTTGCTTCGAACATCTTGCCGACCACATCCTCCAGCGGCGCCAGCACAGGCCAGGGCGGCAGACCGGATTCGGGTTTGCTGTCGGGTGAACGCGCCGCCGACAGCAACAGGTAGGGCGTGATCGTGCCAACGCGATAGCCCAGCAGCGCAAAGCCTGCCGTGTAGGGTGGCAGCGAGTCACTGTGCGAATGGAGGTGGCTGCCTGCCAGTTGCACTTGCAATGCACCGCGCTGATACCCCAGCGACCCGGCCACGTAACCGAAGCGCTTGTCCTCCACCGACAGGCGATCTGCCAGTGCTGGGCCTCCGGGGATACCCGCGTTGCGCAGGACATCAAACACCCCAGGGAAGGGAAACTCATGCGCCACGCGAATCTGCGTGTAGCCCAGCCGCGCCGTCCACGGGTCGCCCTGGTATTCGAGGTAGGCGCCCCATAGCGGCGAATCCGCGAGGTCGAATACCGAACCCTGCGCATCGGCCACCGCCTTGCCAACTGCAAGCCCGGCATACGCTTTGAACTTCAGCGCGTCGGCGCCAAGCGGCCACAGATAACTGAGGTCGACACCGTCGAGCGACTGCATCGGGATGCCGCCGTAATAATCGGGTGCCGGGCGCACCGGCAGGTAGGAGTAGCCGATGTTGGTCGAATCGGCGAGTGGGTACACATCCAGCCCGAGTCGGCCGCCGCGCACCGTCAGCGCACTGTCGGGCGCATAGCGGAGGAAGCCCCAGCTCAGTTCCGGTCGCCACGACGCATCGTAACGGTAGCGGGACAGGGCCTGCACGACCGCCTCCCAGTCCGCCCCGATCTGATAGTTCAGTTGCACGCCGATCCGGGTGTCAACGTTTGCGGCGCCCGCGCCGCCCTTGACGCCAGTCGGGGCTTGCGTGACATCACGCCGGTACTCGATCCCGTCGGCACTGGCCCACGTACCGCCCAGAGTGCCGAAGCCGGCGAGCCGCCATGGGCGATCAGCTGCTTCGTCCGCGCGAGACGACGCCCCACAGGCAAAGCACAGCGCCGCGAGCATCACGCGGGTTTTTGCGACAGCGCTCACCAGCCCCTCCGCTGATTGCCGGCCGGCTGCCGGCACTGAGGGTTAACGGCTGCCCGTTGCGGCGGCTTTAGCCCGGCCGATCAGGCGGCCATGCCGGCGCTGTAGGCGCTCGCCCAGGCCCACTGAAAATTGTAGCCGCCCAGCCAGCCGGTCACGTCCATCACCTCGCCAACGAAGTAGAGCCCCGGCACGGCCTTGGCCATCATCGTTTTCTGGTCCAGCGCGCGGGTGTCGACGCCGCCCGCCGTCACCTCCGCCTTGCGGTAGCCCTCGGAGCCTGCCGGCACCAGCTGCCACGCGTTCAGGCGCTGCGCCAGCTCGCGCAGTGCGCGATCCGGCATATCGGCCAGCGGCCGGCCGGCGTAGCCACTGGCGGCGGCCCAGTGTTCCGCAAGGCGGCGCGGCAGCCACTGCGCCAGGGCGTTCTGCAGCTGCTGCTTGTTCCCTGGCTTGGCGGCCAGCAGCGCTTCGGCAAGATCGGTGTCGGGCGCGAGATTCAGCGTGATCGCCTCACCCGGGCTCCAGAACGACGAAATCTGCAGGATCGCGGGGCCAGACAGACCGCGATGGGTGAACAGCAGATCCTCGCGAAAATGCCCACGGCGCTTGCCGCTGCCGCCTGAGACCTCCACCTCAAGCGACACCCCGGAGAGCTCGGCAAAAGGCGCCCAATCAGCTGCAGCGACGGTCAGCGGCACCAGTGCGGCGCGCGGCGGCACAAGGGGCAGATCGAACTGCTTCGCCAGCCGGAAGCCGAAATCGGTGGCCCCGATCTTCGGTATCGAAAGTCCGCCAGTCGCCACCACCAGCGATGCCACCTCGATGCGACCCAGGCTGGTCTCCAGGCTGAAACCAGCCTCGTCCTGCGCCACCTCACCGACGCGGCAAGGCCGACGCCACGCCACGCCGCCGGCCGCGCATTCGGCCACCAGCAGGTCGATGATCTGCTGCGCGCTGTCATCGCAGAACAGCTGGCCCTTGTGCTTTTCATGCCAGCGTACGCCGTGGCGTTCGATCAGGTCGAGGAAATCGCGCGGGGTGTAGCGCGACAGCGCAGAACGGCAGAAGTGGGGATTGTCCGACAGGTAGTTGGCCGGGCTGGCCTGCAGGTTGGTGAAGTTGCAGCGCCCGCCACCCGAGATGCGGATCTTTTCCGCCAGATGCTCGGCGTGGTCGATCAGCACCACCCGCCGGCCGCGTTGCCCGGCCACCGCCGCCGCCATCATGCCGGCCGCGCCTGCGCCGATCACCGCCACATCGAACTGTTCTGCCATGCCGCACTCCAAGGAGAGCGCGAGATCTTACCGGGCCGGCGCCACGCCGGGCGGTTAGAATGAAGCGCCACCCGGGTCCGCGGCGCCGCCGGTGTGCGATGCGGGAGCACCTCCGCAAGGGGGTGCTCCCGCATCACACTTCGAAGCGTCACCATGAGCGAATCATTCCTGATCAATTTCACGCCGCAGGAAACCCGGGTCGCGATGCTGCTGAACGGCGTCGTGCAGGAACTGCATATCGAACGCGAACACTCGCGCGGCTTTGTCGGCAACGTCTATCTGGGGCGCGTGGTCCGCGTGCTGCCGGGCATGCAATCGGCCTTCATCGACATCGGCCTCGAACGCACCGCCTTCCTGCATGTGGCGGACATCTGGTTCGACCGCCACGCTGGTGAAGTGCAGCGGCCGATCGAGAAGATCCTGCACGAGGGGCAGAACCTCGTCGTGCAGGTCCTGAAAGACCCGATCGGCACCAAGGGCGCGCGACTCTCCACGCAGATCAGCATTGCCGGCCGGCTGCTCGTGTACCTGCCGCAGGAAAAGCACATCGGCATTTCGCAACGCATCGAAAGTGAGGAAGGCCGCCTCGCGCTGCGCGAGCGCCTGCACCAGCTGGTGCCGGCCGACGAGAGCGGCGGCTTCATCGTGCGCACGATGGCCGAACGTGCCAGCAACGAAGAACTTGGCGCCGACATCGCCTACCTGCGCAAGATCTGGAGCGAGATCAAGAGCCGCTCGGTCGGCGCACATCCGCCGCTGGCGCTGTACCACGACCTGAACCTTGCTCAGCGCGTGCTGCGCGATCTGGTGACGCCCGAGACCGAAAAGATCGTGATCGACTCGCGCGAGAACTTCCAGAAGCTCAACGCCTTCGCTACCGAGTACATGCCGCAGGTGGTGCCCCTGCTCGACCACTACACCGGCGAGCGCACACTGTTCGATCTGCACGGAGTGGAGGACGAGATCCAGAAGGCGCTGTCACGCCGCGTGGATCTGAAGAGCGGCGGCTACCTGATTGTGGACCAGACCGAAGCGCTGACCACGATCGATGTAAACACCGGCGGTTTCGTCGGCGCGCGCACCTTCGACGATACGGTCTTCAAGACCAACCTCGAAGCCACGCTCGCGATCGCGCGCCAGCTGCGGCTGCGCAACCTCGGCGGCATCATCCTGATCGACTTCATCGACATGGAAAGCGACGAGCACCGCGCGGCCGTGCTGGCCGAACTTAACAAGGCTCTGTCGAAAGACCACACCAAGGTGTCGGTCGGCGGCTTCACCTCGCTGGGCCTGGTCGAGATGACGCGCAAGCGCACCCGCGAATCGCTCGCCCACATCCTGTGCGAGCCCTGCCCCACCTGCAGCGGCCGCGGCGAGATCAAGACCTCGCGCACCGTGGCTTACGAGGTCCTGCGTGAACTCGTGCGCGAAGCACGCCAGTTCAACGCCAAGGAATACCGCGTACTCGCCGCGCCGTCGGTGATCGACCTCTTCCTCGACGAAGAGTCGCAGGCGCTCGCGATGCTGTCGGACTTCATCGGCAAGCCGATCTCGCTGCAGGCGGAAACCAGCTACAACCCCGAGCAGTTCGACATCGTGTTGCTGTGACGCCCACGCGAACTCGCCCCCAACCCGCACCGGATGCCCTTGGCGATGAAGATTGACGCCGTAATTTTCGACATGGACGGCCTGCTGCTCGATAGCGAGCGCGTGTCCTATGCCTGTGGGCGGGAGGCATGCGAGGCGCTCGGCCTGCCGTGGCGCGAGGAAACCGCGCTGGCGATGATCGGGCGCAACGCACGCGACAACGCGCTGCTGCTGGAAGGCCTGTTCGGCGATCCGCGCCATGTGGATGCACACGCCGCCGAGTTCGCGCGACGCTACGAAGCATTGATCGCGGCCGGTGCGATTCCGCTCAAGCCTGGTGTGACCGAACTGCTCGAACTGCTCGATCGCCGCGCGCTGCCGCGGGCCGTTGCCACCTCGACGAGTCACGCGCGGGCGCTGTTCAAGCTGGAGCGCGTGGGCCTCGCGGCGCGCATGCATGCTGTCATCGGCGGCGATCAGGTGCCACTGGGCAAGCCTGCGCCGGACATCTTTCTTGCGGCCGCCGAGCGCCTTGGCGTTGCGCCGGCGAACTGCCTCGCACTGGAGGACTCCAACGCGGGCGCGCGTGCCGCGCTTGCCGCCGGCATGCAGGTGCGCATGGTGCCCGACCTGCTGGCACCGGACGACGATGTGATCGCCGCCGGAGCGCGCATCCTGCCCTCTCTGTTCGCTGTGATCGAGGAACTCGCATGAAGTGGCTGATCCTTCCGCTGCTGCTCGGCGCCTGCAGCGCGCTGGCGCAAAGCCCGGGCGTATCGCCCGGTGCCAACGGCACGCCACCGGGCGCTGGCCCGACCGGCTCCACCGCGTTCTGCCTGTTCGCCCTGCCGGCCGAGAACGGCACCCAACGCTGGGTGAACCTGGGCATCGTGCAGTACGTCGAAGCGCGCGCCGATGCGGTGCAGATCACCTACGGCGGCGGGAATCTGGGCAGCGGCTATGACGCGAAGATCCCGGTGAAATCGCCCGACGAAGCGCGTGCGGTGATGCAACGCCTGCGCCAGACGGCCGAGGACTGCGCCCGCCGACCCGCCCCCGCAGCCTTGCCCAACCGGGAGGAGGCACGATGAAACTGATCGGCATGCTCGATTCGCCCTATGTGCGCCGCGTGGCCGTATCGGCCCGGCTGATGGGCGTCGCACTCGAACACGAATCGGTGTCGGTATTCCGGCACATGGATCGCTTCGCCGCGATCAACCCCTTGATCAAGGCGCCCACGCTGATCTGCGACGACGGCGGCATCCTGATGGACAGCACGCTGATCCTCGACCATGTCGAAGCGCAGGCGCTTGCCGCACGCCGCCTGACGCCCGCCGGCGGCGCTGCGCGACAACAGGCGCTGTACCGCGTCGGGGTGGCGCTGGTGGCGATGGAGAAGGCGGTGCAGTGGTACTACGAAATCAGCCTGCGACCGGAGGCAAAACGCTGGGACGACTGGATCGCCCGCATCCGCCAGCAGTTGCAGCGCGCCTTCGAGTTGCTCGAAGCGGCCTTGCCGGCGGAAGGCTGGTTCGGCGGCGAGCGCCCCGATGCCGCCGACGTGGCCTGCGCCGTGGCCTGGCGCTTCACGCATTTCGTGCTGCCGGGCCAGCTCGATCTGGCGCACTTTCCACGCATCGCGGCGCACTCGGCGCGCGCCGAGGCCCTGCCCGAATTCATCGCCTGCCCGCTGGAATGAGAAAGGCCGCCTTATGGCGGCCTTTTCGGCTACGGCGCTTGAGTCGTCAGCGTTCCATGATCTGGACGATGTCGTCCTTCGGCACCATCGTCGCCTTGCCGTCGGCGTCCTTCAGCTTGTACATGCCGCTCTTCTCGTCCAGCTGAGGCTTGCCGTCCGATACCAGCATGCGGCCTTCCTTGGTGCTCAGGATGTACTGGCTGCCGCCGCACGCGGCGAGTCCGAGCGACAGTGCAACTGCCGTCACCACGGCCATCGATACCTGTTTCATCTCCAAACCTCCCTTGGTGCGTTGATGGTTGCCGACCCGTGCTTGTTCTTGGGGGTCGCAAAACAAGCCTAGACCAGCAAATCCGGGCCTGCCACCGCGATTCCCGCCGCTGCCCGTACAATCTCACCTTTGACTGGTTTGCTCGAACATGATCGGACGCCTGCGCGGCACCCTCGCCGAAAAGAACCCGCCACAGATCCTGCTGGATGTGGGCGGCATCGGCTATGAACTGGAGGTGCCGATGAGCACCTTCTACAACCTGCCCGCCACCGGCCAGCCGGTGAGCTTGCACACCCACCTGGCGGTGCGCGAGGACGGGCACTTCCTGTACGGTTTCGGTTCGGAAGATGAACGCGTGGCCTTCCGCCAGTTGCTGAAGATCTCCGGCATCGGTGCGCGAACCGCGCTGGCCGTGCTGTCCGGCCTGTCGGTAACGGAGCTCGCGCAGGTAGTCGCATCGCAGGAACCGGGCCGCCTGACCAAGGTGCCGGGCATCGGCAAGAAAACCGCCGAACGCCTGCTGCTCGAACTGCGCGACAAGCTGCCCAAGGCGCTGCCCGCCGCGCATGCGCATGCCGCCAGCGCCGCCGGTGGCGCGCAGGGCGACATCGCCAACGCGCTGCTGGCGCTCGGCTACAACGACAAGGAAGCGCAGGCGGCGATGAAGCAACTGCCCACCGACATCGGCGTCTCCGACGGCATCCGCGCAGCGCTGAAGCTGCTCTCCAAAGTCTGATCCGCGCCGCGACGGGCGTCGCGCGCCTTACCTGCAGGACGCATCATGAACGCTGAAATCGAAATCCACCGCCCGCTCGACGACGACGAGCTCGACACGCTGGATGACCTGCTAAGCCAGTTCCCGGATTCGCTGTCGCTCGAAGAGATGGACGGCCTGTTCTGTGCGCTGGTGGTCGGCCCCGAAGTCGTATCGCCCTCCGAATGGGTGCCGGCGGTGCTGGGCAGCGAAAAGCCAGAATGGGAGTCCGATGCCCAGGCGCGCCAGACGATCGAGCTGCTGATGCGGCACTGGAACACCGTGGCGACCGGCTTCCGCGAGGACTGGTCGGGCGTCAGCGCGGAAGAAGGTTCGGAGTCGATGTACTTCCCGCTGCTTGACGACCCGGAGGAAAGCGGCCACCCGCTCGCCGAAGGCTGGGCACGCGGCTTCCGCGATGGCCTGGAGTGGATGGACGACGCGCACTGGGATGCGCTGGAAGAGGACGAAGACTGCGTCACGCTGCTGAACCTGATCGCGGCGATGGACTCGGGCGAAAAATCCCCCGGCCACCCGCTTTCCGACGACGAGCGCGACGAGATCCTGAGCCCGCTGGTGGCTGGCCTGCAGTACCTGTACGCCTTCTGGCGCCGCTATCTGCGCGTGATCACCGCACCACGCGTGCCGATGCGCGCACCGGAGTTGCCGGGCCGCAATGATGTGTGCCCGTGCGGCAGTGGCAAGAAGTTCAAGAAGTGCTGCGGCTCGCCGGAAAAGCTCCACTGACCACACCTCGGTGCCCTGAGGCCGGTTCGCCGCCGGCCGAGCATTGCGCCCGCCTGCCATGCGGGCCGACATCCCTCGCCCGCTCCTGATGTCCGCTCACCCGATCCGCAGTTACGCCCTGTTGTTCGCCTCGATGGCCGTCGTTGGCAGCTATGTCGCGCTGTCGAAACCGCTCGTCGCCGCGCTGCCGGTGTTCCTGCTCGCCTGGCTGCGCTTCGGCATCGGCGGACTGGCCATGCTGCGGCAAACGCTGCCACAGCCCGGCGAGCACATCAGCCGCGCAACCTGGCGCGCGCTGTTCCTGCAGAGCTTCTTCGGCAACTTCCTGTTCTCGATCTGCATGCTGTACGGCGTGTCGAAGACTTCGGCCACCGCTGCCGGCGTGATTCTCGCGACGCTACCGGCAATGGTTGCCCTGCAGTCGCGCGTGATCCTCGGCGAGCGGCTGGCGCCACGCAACCTGGCCGCGGTGCTGCTGGCCGTCGCCGGCATCGCAACGCTGGGGCTATCGAAAGGCGAGGCGGGCAGCAACTCGCTCGCCGGCAATCTGCTGCTGATCGGTGCGGTGGCCTGCGAGGCCGCCTATGTGGTGATCGGCAAGCGGGTATCCGCCCACCTGCCGCCGCTGCGCGTGTCCGCGCTGATCAACCTCGTCGGCCTGTTGTTGATGACGCCGTTCGGGTTGTGGCAAGCAACGAGTTTCAACTTCGCCAGCGTGCCGGCAAGCATGTGGTGGCTGCTGCTGTTCTACGCACTCGGCGCCAGCGTGTTTTCAGTGTGGCTTTGGATGAGCGGGCTACGCGGCGTGCCGGCCAACCACGCTGGCGTATTCACGATTGCGCTGCCGCTGGCCTCCAGCGCAGTGGGTGTGATCTTTCTCGGGGAGACGCTGCACCTGCCGCACTTCATCGCCTTCGGCTGCGCCGTAGCGGGGGTGCTGCTGGTGGCGTGGCCCGGCAAGCGCGGTTGAGCTTCAGTCTGCGCGCAACATGCGCAAGCGCTGGTTGATTGAGGGCAGCGCCTTGAGCAACTCATCGGGCGGCAGCGCGCACGCGATCAGGTAACCCTGCGCCAGCTCGCAACCAAGCTCGCGCAGGAGCTGCCAGTCTTCGAGCGTTTCGACCCCTTCGGCAACCGTGCCAAGTTTGAGCCGCTGGCCGATCTCGATAGCCGAGGCAAGCAAGGTGCGCAGATGCGGCCGTTGCCACGCACCGGTGACGAAGGAGCGGTCCACCTTGAGTTCAGAGAACGGCAGCTTCGAGAGCTGTTGCATCGACGAGTAGCCGGTACCGTAGTCGTCGATCGATAGGCCACAGCCGCGTAGCCGCAAGCGCACCAGGCAACCGGTGGCGAGTGCGGCATCGGCCGCCATCGCAGTTTCTGTTACCTCGAACATGAAGTGGTGCGCATCGATGCCGGAGGATTCAACACGCCGGATCAGGCCGTCGGTGAGCACCACATCGTGCAGCGATGCCGGCGACAAGTTGATCGCGACCGAGAGCTGCAGGCCGCGCGCCTGCCACATACGCAGCGCCTCGATCGATTTGTCCAGCATCTGCAGCGTGAGTTGCGACATCAGCCCATGCTGTGCGGCGAGTGGAATGAATTCATCCGGCGGTACCACGCCGCGCGCCGGCGACACCCAGCGGGCCAGCGCTTCCACACTCTTGACCATGCCCAGCTGCAGCGATGCCTTGGGCTGGAAGAACGGCTGCACTTCTCCGGCGTCCAGCGCACGCTTGAATTCTTCCGCAGGCACATTCGGAGCCTGGCGCCCCTCGCGCGGCGCGCTCTTGCGTTCGGCGTCGAGACCCTGCAGCGCCTTCAACAGCGCCTCACGCGACACCGGCTTCTGCAACGCACCGAGCAAGGGCAGGCCGAGGCTGTCGATCATCGAGGCGACCGCACTGATCAGCACGTCTTCCTTCGAACTCGCCAGCACGATGGCCGGCGGCAAGGGCAACTCCGCAAGGTGCTGAATCAGTTCGACGCCATCCATGCCCGGCATCTCGAGATCGATCACCATCAGCGCCGGTTGCGGCAGCAGCTGCGCAAGGCGTGCGAGTGCATCGGCACCCTCGTTCGCCTCGAAGATGCGGCTCACACCGAGCGCCTGCAGATGTTCGATCAGCGCCATGCGCTGCAGCGCGCTGTCATCGACGACCAGCACACCGCGGCCGAGCAGTTCGGCCGATAGCGGTAGTTCAGCGACCATAGGCAACAATCGCGTTGGGAATCTTGTCGAGCCCGAGCAGCTCCTGCACACCACCGTGGCGCACCGCTTCCTTGGGCATGCCGAACACCACACAGCTCGCTTCGTCCTGCCCCAGCGTGCGGGCACCGGCGTCGAACATTTCCTTCAAGCCACGCGCACCGTCGTCACCCATGCCGGTCATGATGATGCCCAGCGCGTTCGGCCCGGCCGACTTGGCCACCGAGCGGAACAGCACATCGACCGACGGCCGGTGGCGCGACACCAGCGGGCCGTCGATGACCTCGACCACATACTGAGCGCCATTGCGCTTGACCAGGGTATGCCGCCCACCCGGCGCAATCAGCGCGCGCCCGGTGTGGATGCGGTCTCCGGTCGCAGCCTCCTTGACCTCGATCTGCGACAGGCTGTTCAAGCGCGCGGCGAAGCTGCTGGTGAAGCGCTCCGGCATATGCTGCACGATCACCAGGCCGGGCGCGGTGCGCGGCAGCGCCGGCAGCACGTATTCGAGCGCCTGGGTGCCGCCGGTGGAGACGCCGATCGCGACGAAGCGATCGGTCGTGCGCGCCATTGCAGCGCTGGGTCGCGGCGCCGACATGATCGCGTCGGCCGTGAGTTTGGGGGTCGCAAGTTTCACGTTGAGGCGCCGCGGATTCGCCGCCGCAGCCGCACGGATCGCCCCTGCAAGCTCGTCCTCGTTGTCGCGCAGGAAGCCGCCGACGCCGATCTGCGGCTTGGTGATGATGCTCACCGCGCCCGCCTCGAGCGCTTCCATCGTGATCTGCGCGCCCTTCTCGGTCAGAGAAGAACAGATCACCGTAGGCGTGGGCCGCTGCTGCATGATCTGCTTGAGGAAGGTGATGCCGTCCATGCGCGGCATCTCCACGTCGAGCAACAGCACATCCGGCCAGTTCTTCTGCATCTGCGCGAGCGCGAAGATCGGGTCCGACGCGGTCGCGATCACCGAGATATCCGGGTGCTGGCGCAGCACTTCCTGCACCACCTGACGTACCACCGCGGAATCGTCCACCACCATCACACGGATCATTGTTCAAACCCTTTCGCGGGAAGCTGGATCGCGCCCTGGCGGTGACTGACCCACACATCGCCGGTGCCGACCATGAAACGCAGCACGCGGTGGCCAGTGCCTTCCACATGCTCACGCACGATTGTCAGGCCGGATTGACCGAGCAGGTCGCGCAGGGCGCGCACATTGTCGCCACCGACTTCGGAGCCGCTGGCAAACACCTGCGCACCGCCGAACAGTTTGCACTGGCACTCGGTCACGCTGATGCCGTGATCGCGCAGGCTGTTCTGCATCGCGCGCCACGCCTCATCGGCAAAACGCGTGTCCTCGGCCGGCGCGCCATTCCGCCGCCTTGCCCCCCTGTGCGCCGGCAGCACGATATGGCTCATCACGCCAATGCGGCGCAGCGGATGCCACAGCGTTACCGCGACACAGGAGCCGAGGATCGCGCGCAGTTCGTCCTCGGGCCCGCCGACCACGATGTCGCCTGCATGCACATGGCGGATCATGCTGACACCACCCGGTAGACGGAGTGGCCCTCGGCACGCAAGGGCAGATCTAGCTCCTGCAAACTCTCCGAACGGCCGATGAAAAGCCAGCCGCCGACCGGCATGCGTTCGATCACGCGCAGCACGATCTCGCGCTTTGCCGCCGCGTCGAAGTAGATCAGTACATTGCGCAGGAACACCACATCGAAGCGACCCAAGGTGGGGCGGCTGTCGAACAGGTTGTGCTGCAGAAAGCTCACGCGCTCGCGCAGTGCGCGCTCGATGAGCAGGTAACCCTCGTACTGCCCGGTACCGCGCCGGCAGTAGCTGCGCAGGAAGTGCCGCGGCATCGCATCGAGCCGTGCCTGGCGATAGAGCCCACGCCGCGCGTGCTGCACCATGCGCTGCGACAGATCGGTGCCGACCAGGTCCCAGCCCTCGCGCCCGACGACATGGTCGAGCTGCATGGCAAGGCTGTAGCACTCTTCACCCGATGAGCATGCAGCCGACCATAACCGCAGCGGACGACGCGTAATGCTCGGCAGCACCCAGTCCGCCAGCAGTTCGAAGTGCAGAGGCTCGCGGAAAAAGTAGGTTTCGTTGGTGGTCAGCAGATCGACCGCATGCTGTCGCTCTTCCTCGGCCTCGGGCGACAGCAGCAGGTCACAGTAGGCATCGAAGTCCGGCAGCCGATGATGCACCAGCCGCTTGCGCAAGCGGCTGGCAACCAGGGCCTGCTTCTGCGAACTCAATGCGATGCCGCTCGCTTCCCTGAAGAAGCGCTGCAGGCGCCCGAAGGCGCGCGTGCCGATGGTCTGTTCCGGGTTCATCGCCACACACATCGTGTCCGACATCGTCAGCCTGGCTGGGCCCCCGCTGCGATGCCGATCATCTGTTCGAGTTCTTCAGCGGACAGCACCTTGTCGAGATCGAGCGCGACGACAAAGCGGTTGCCCAGGCGCAGCATGCCGGCAACGAAGTCGGCGCGGATACCGGAGCCGAAGTTCGGCCGCGTCTCGATCTGCGCCGCTTCAACGTCCACCACTTCGTCGACCGCATCGACGATCACACCGAGCGCCTGCAGGCCGTCCTCCGTTTCGACTTCGACGATCACGATGCAGGTGCGCCGCCCGACCTCGGTTGCGGCGCGCCCAAAGCGCACCGAGAGATCGATCACCGGCACCACCGCACCACGCAGGTTGATGACACCGGCGAGGAAGCCGGGCGTCAGCGGGATGCTGGTGAGTCCGGGAAACTCGATGATCTCGCGGATCGACTGGATCGAGATCGCGAAGCGCTCATCGCCCAGCCGGAAGGTCAGGTATTGCTGCGGTGCAGCCACGGGCGCCTCCGACACCGCTTGCCGCGTCGTGACCGGCTTGCCCGCTGCGGGGGTTGGCAAAGTCGTCATTGCATTCCCCTGTCAGAACCGCACAAAGGCGTCTTCATCCACATCATCGCCCTCGATCGCCGCTGCGGCCGGGCGCTTGGCCTTGCCGGCAGGTGCGCCGCGCGTGGGCGTTGTGCGGCCCGCCTTCGGCGCGCGGCGCCGCGGCGCATCGCCTTCGGTACGGAAGAACTGCATCATCTCCTGCAGCTGTACCGCTTGCGAACTCATCTCTTCGGCGGTGGACGAGAGTTCTTCAGAGGCCGACGCGTTGGTCTGCGTGGTCTGCGTCATCTGGCCGATCGCGCTGTTGATCTGATCCAGCCCGCCGGTCTGCTCGCGCGACGCAGCGGCAATTTCTTGCACCAGATCAGCGGTGCGAGTGATCGACGGCACCAGTTCTTCAAGCAGCGAACCGGCGCGCTCGGCCATACTGACACTGTTGGCGGCCAGGCCGCTGATCTCCTGCGCCGCCACCTGGCTGCGTTCGGCGAGCTTGCGCACTTCGGCGGCCACCACCGCGAAACCCTTGCCATGCTCGCCTGCGCGCGCGGCCTCGATCGCCGCGTTGAGCGCGAGCAGGTTGGTCTGGTAGGCAATGTCGTCGATGATGCCGATCTTCTGCGCAATCTGCTTCATCGCACTGACCGTCTCGCGCACGGCTTCGCCGCCCTCGCCGGCATCGCGTGCCGACTTCGATGCAATGCCGTCGGTGACCTTGGCGTTTTCGGAGTTCTGCGCCACCGTGGCGGCGATTTCTTCCATCGATGCACTGGTCTCTTCCACGCTGGCCGCCTGCTCGGTGGCGTTCTGGCTGAGCGCTTGCGCCGAAGCGGACACCTCTTCCGACGCCGACGCGAGTGCATCGCTCGATGCACGCACATCGCCGATGATGCGCGTCAGCTTCTCGACCATCTGCGCCATCGATGCGAGCAAGCTCGTTTCGTCGCCCTGCTTCACGCTGACCTTGATCGTAAGGTCGCCGGCAGCCACGCGCTGCACGACGTCCGCCGCATAGTCCGGCTCGCCGCCAATCTGGCGCGAGATGATCCGCGTCACCAGCACGCCGGCCCCGATCGCCAGCACGACCGCCAAAAGCACCAGAATCGTCATGACGAGCCGGGCTTCGCGAGCTGTCGCCGCCGACTCTTCATAGAAATCCTTGGCGACCTTGGAGTTGAGGTTCGATAGATCCGTGACCAGTTCCGATACGGCGTTGAACGCCTTGCGCGCATCACCGTTGCTCAGCACGCCGGCCTCGTCGCTCTTGCCTGCGGCGGAGAGCTTCAGCACCTCGGCGGAGGCCTTCAGGTAGGGATCAAACAGCGCTTCGGCCTTGCGCGTCATCACATCTTCTTCTGCGGTTGAGGGCAGCTTCTTGTAGTCCTCGAACTCCTTCAATGCGGCCTGCCAGTGCTCATCACCGCGCTTGGCCGTCTCTTCCTGCACGGCCACATCCTTCATCGACGGCAGGCGTGCATAGGCCCGGTTGTGCGCGCCAATTCGCACCAGCGTGTGGCTCAGGTATTCGATTGATTTGAGCCGGGTTGCGTAGGTCTCTTCCAGCATGCCGCGCAGCAATTCGATGCGCGTCAGCGCATAGACGCCAACGACACCTGTCAGCACCGCGCAGGTGAGAAACGCCACCAGTAACTTCTGGGCGAGCTTCAAACGCAGAAACCAGTTCATTTCGCTTCTCCTTGCTCAGTTCAGCAGGCCACCGAAGGCTTGCGCGTGAGTGGTCTGGGATTCGGTGCAGGTTGCGATCAGGCTCGGCACATCCAGAATCAGCGCCACCGAACCATCGCCAAGGATGGTGGAGCCACCGATGCCGCGCACGCCGGTGAAGAGTTTGCCCAGCGGCTTGATCACCGCCTGGAATTCGCCAAGCAGGCGGTCGACGACCAGCCCGGCCCGTTGTTGCCCATAGGCCAGCACGACCAGGCTCTCACGCGCAGGGCGTGGGGCTTCGTCCGTACCGATTTCGAAGACTTCGCGCAGGCTGACGAAGGGCAGCGCCTCGCCGCGAAGGTTGACGATGTGCTGCGGGCCTTCCGGGGCGCGCATATCGGCGCACTCGACGATCATGTCCAGCGGGATCACGAACACCGTGTCGCCAACGGCAACCTGGAAAGCATCGATGATGGCGAGCGTCAGCGGCAGGCGAATGCGGAAGGTAGTGCCGGCCCCTTTGCGCGAACTGATATCGATCTCGCCGCGCAGGGCCTCGACACTGCGCTTGACGACATCCATGCCAACGCCGCGTCCAGACAAGTTGGTGACCTGCGCCGCAGTCGAAAATCCCGGCGCGAAGATCAACTGATGAATCTCGGCATCGCTCAGCTCATCCTCGGGCCCGATCAGGCCACGCTCGATGCCTTTGGCGCGGATGCGGGCGGTATCAAGCCCGCGACCGTCATCGCTGATCTCGATCACGACACAGCCGGACTCGTGCAGCGCGTGCAAGGACAAGCGCCCCTGCTCCGGCTTCTCGGCCATGCACCGCTCTTCCACCGGTTCGATGCCGTGATCCATGGCGTTGCGGACGATATGCATCAGTGGATCGGCGAGGCGCTCGACCATCGATTTGTCGAGTTCGGTTTCGGCGCCGGAGATCACCAGCTCGATACGTTTTCCCAGTTCTTGCGATACATCGCGCACGACGCGCGGGAAGCGCTGGAACACTTCGCCGATCTGCACCATGCGCAGGTTCAGCGCGCGGTCGCGGATCTGCTCGACCAGTTGCCCGACTTCGCCCAGCGCTTCGACCAGATGCCCCTGATGCGTACGTTCGGCCAACAGCCGCGCGCCAGCCGACGCGATGACAAGCTCGCCGACCAGGTTGATCAGCTGATCCAGCTTGCCCGCTTCGACCTTGACGATCTTGTGCTCGGTGCTGCGGCGCTCTTCGGCCTGCTTCTGGCGCGACAGCGCGGCCGCCACGACCGGCGGCTGCACCATGTGTTCCTGCACCAGGATTTCGCCGATGCGCGGAATTTCGCCGCCCGACTCGCGCGCGCGGGCCTGGATCTGCAGCACCTTTTCGAGTTCGTTGGCGGTCAGCGTGCCGCCCGCAACGAGAATCTCGCCGAGGCGCTGCCGCGACTCCGGCATCGCCTCGATCAGCTCGATGAACTCGGCAATCTTCGCGCGCGGCGGCAGGATGCGGATTTCACTCTCGTCGCGCACGAACTCGAACACATCGTCTAGCGTCTTCTTGTCGGCATCCGACAGCAGATCGATTTCGAAGCCGAGGTAGCAGGATTCGGCATCGAAACTGTCAGCCCGCGGCAGCCGCTCAGCCAGCGTGTACAGCGACACGATGGTGCCCAGTCCCGACAGGTAGTTGATGAAGGAGAGCGGGTCCATGCCGTTGCGCAGCACGTCTTCACCAAATCGCAGCGACAGGTGCCAGTGTTCGTTGCCGGCGCCAAGCCCGGCCGGTTCGCGTTCAACCCGCGCTTCCGGCGCATCAACCGCAACAGCCTTTGCTGGCGAGCTGGCACCGAGCACGTCGCGCAGCGCCGCAAGCAGGGCGTCGCGCCCGCCCGGATCCGGATCGCGCTCATCCTCGCCGGCGTCAATCGCATCGACCAGACGGCCGAGGTAGTCACCGCAGCGCAACAACACCGAGACGAGAGAGCCTTCCAGCCGCAGCGTCTCGCTGCGAACGCGGTCCAGCACGTTCTCCATCACATGCGTGAAGCTGACGATCAGTTCCAGGCCGAATAGACCGGCCGAGCCCTTGATCGTGTGAGCGGCGCGGAACGCCGCGTTCACGCGTTCAGGGGTGATCCCTTCTGACTCGATTTCAAGCAGCGCGCGCTCCATGTCGGCAAGCAACTCGCGCGATTCCTGAACCAGGGCACCGCGGGCAGCAGACAGGTCCATGGCTCAGGCTCCAACAATCGATACGGCTTCGCCGAGCTCGCTGTCGAGCCCGAGCAGGCGCAAGACATGCAGCACCGCTGGGCTGTGCCCGCTCCAGCGCAGCACACGATTCGTCTCCTGCGCCTCGCGCTGCAGCATCAGCATCAGCTGCACACCGGCAGTATCGAGCTCGATCACATGCGAGAGATCGACCTCCAGGGCGTCGCCGGCGCTCAGCGCATCGAGCAACTGGTCCTTCAGCGTTGCCGCCTGAAAGATCGTCATCTCGCCTTCGAGCGAGATCCTTGCAGCCTTTGTTGCGGAGTCAGTCATCGTCAGCCTCCGGCGAAACGGGGTGGAGCGCTCAGGGTGCGATCAGTTTTGCCACTGCATCGAGCAATGCCGGCGGCTGGAAGGGTTTCACCACCCAGGCGCGCACACCGGCGGCCTTGCCTTCGGCGATCTTCGTCTGGTCGGTTTCGGTGGTCAGCATGATCACCGGCGTGAAGCGATAGTTCGGCAACTGTTTGGCGGCTTTGACGAAACTGATGCCGTCCATGTTGGGCATGTTCACGTCCGAGATGATCAGGTTGAACTTGCGGCCATCGAGGCAGCCCAGCGCCTCCTTGCCGTCACCCGCCTCGACCACGTCATAGCCGGCGCCCTTGAGGGCGATCGCCAGCGTGCGGCGAAGGCTGAAAGAGTCATCAACGATCAGGATGGTTTTGCTCATGGTGGTATCTGGTGACTAGAAGAAGGTGATCCCGGTGGCGGCCGGCTTCGCACTCGCGGCGTCCTTGCCGTGGTGGAGCTCGCGCTGTTCAAGCGTGGTATAGCTGCTCGACAGCCGGTCCATCCAGGCCTTCACATCGAGCAGCGCGGCCTGATCGCGATTCTCGGTCAACGTGCGGGAGGCGTCGGCAAGATGCGTCATGTCTTGCAGCACATGGTCGAGGATCTGGTGCACCCGGTCCTCGAACTGCAGATTGACCAGCACCGCCTCGATGTCGGCCTCCACCTCGCGGCGTTCGGCCTGCAGGGCAGCCACCGAATCCTGCAAAGCATGGGCGGTACCGTTGAAGTCTCCGATGATGCGTTCCGCCGTCGCGCGCGATTGCTCGACGATCGCGTGTTCGTCCTTGGCGAAGGTTTCCGACATCGCGAGGGTCTGCCGGATCGCATCCGCCACCGTCGCGACGATGCCGCGGATACGCTGCCCGGTATCGCCAGACTGCGTCGACAGCTTGCGTACTTCGTCTGCCACCACGGCAAAGCCGCGGCCGCTCTCACCGGCGCGCGCCGCCTCGATCGCTGCGTTGAGCGCCAGCAGGTTGGTCTGCTTGGCGATATTGGCAACGTCCTCAGCCATGCGCTGAAGCTGTTCGGTGTAGGCGGCAACCCCGCCGATCTGCTCGATCAAGCGAGAACG
The DNA here is from genome assembly GCF_041909475.1 of Niveibacterium sp. NCBI lineage: Bacteria > Pseudomonadati > Pseudomonadota > Betaproteobacteria > Rhodocyclales > Rhodocyclaceae > Niveibacterium > Niveibacterium sp. The sequence goes on from NZ_JAYRDJ010000019.1 coordinate 81,453, forward strand.
GAAGGCCTGCGTCTGGTTGAGCGTATCGACCATCTCGCGCAGCCCCTGTTCGGCTTGCTGGATCGTCTGAAGCGCCTGCGCCTCATCGCCACCAACGCCGGCATTGGCGGCCAGCCGCTCGCTCAGCGATGCAAACCCCTGCGCGAGCGCGTTGATCGCCGAGCGCATCTGCTCCTGCGCCTGGGTGACATGCCGGTTCCACAGCGGCACCACATCCGCCACCAGGTGCGGCAAGGTGTCGTCACCGCACGGAGAGGCGCGTGCGCTGTCCGCAAGTTCGATCGCCACCGTAGCGGGCTGCGGTACAAGCTCGCGCGCCGCCCATAGCAAGCCCGCGCCCAGCACCACAGCCCAGATCAGCCCCCACCACCAGGCTCCGGCCAGCCAGGCGCAGACAGGCAGATTGACCAGAACAAGCGCGAAGTGCGCCGGACGCCGCAAAAGAGTTGCCGTCAGACCCATTTCAGTCTCCGTTGCAGGGAAGGGGAATCGAAGGCTGCTCGCTGGCCGATGCGCGCAGCGAACCACGCGCCGGATGCCCGAGTGGTTTATCGGCGCCTTCCTGGCGAACTTGAGCGGATACTTGACACGCGCCGCATCTGCTGCCAAGGCAATTACGTCATGCACACCGCAGGGCCGGGCGCCCGCAGCCGAGGCGACAAGTCGCGCTAAACTCGCGACACCATGATCGAAACCGACCGGCTCAGCCCCCTTCCGCCCAGCGAACGCATCGTCGCGCCCGCCCCCGCGTCCTCGCAGGAGGAAGCGCTCGAGCGCGCACTGCGGCCCAAGCGGCTGGCTGACTACACCGGCCAACAGAAGATCCGCGACCAGCTTGAAATCTTCATCGGCGCCGCGCGCAACCGGAAGGAAGCGCTCGACCATGTGCTGCTGTTCGGCCCACCGGGCTTGGGCAAGACCACGCTGGCCCACATTATCGCCGCCGAAATGGGCGTCAACCTGCGCCAGACCTCTGGCCCGGTGCTGGAGCGCGCCGGCGACCTCGCCGCGCTGCTGACCAACCTTGAACCGCACGATGTGCTGTTCATCGATGAAATCCACCGCCTGTCGCCAGTGGTCGAGGAAGTGCTGTACCCGGCGCTGGAGGATTACCAGATCGACATCATGATCGGCGAGGGCCCGGCCGCCCGCTCGGTCAAGCTCGACCTGCCCCCCTTCACGCTGGTCGGCGCTACCACGCGCGCCGGCATGCTGACGAACCCGCTGCGCGACCGCTTCGGCATCGTCGCCCGGCTCGAGTTCTACAACGCCGAAGAGCTGCGCCAGATCGTCGGCCGCTCGGCGCAGTTGCTGAAAGTCGGCATCGAGGACGACGGCGCGCTCGAAATCGCCCGCCGCGCACGCGGCACGCCGCGTATCGCCAACCGCCTGCTGCGCCGCGTGCGCGACTTCGCCGAAGTAAAGGCGAACGGCGAAATCACCCGCCCGGTTGCGGATGCCGCGCTGACCATGCTCGACGTCGACCCGGTCGGCCTCGACATCATGGACCGCAAGCTGCTCGACGCGGTGATCGAGAAGTTCTCCGGCGGCCCGGTCGGCGTCGACAACCTCGCCGCCGCGATCGGCGAGTCGCGCGACACGATCGAAGATGTGCTGGAGCCCTACCTGATCCAGCAAGGCTACCTGCAGCGCACCCCCCGCGGCCGCGTCGCCACCCCGGCGGTCTATCGCCATCTGGGCCTGCTACCCCCCGGCAGCGCGACTCCGGAACTGTGGAAGGATTGAGCGCGACCGACGTGCGGCGCATCACGCCGCGCTGGGCGGAACATCGGCACCGGTGATTACACCTGCATTAAGATGCCGCTTTCCCCGCCACCGTGAGACGCCAACATGTCTGAACAAAACCCCTACGCACCGCCGTCGGCCGAAGTTCGTGACGTAGCACCCGCCGGCAATCCCGCTGAAACCCTGATCCCGGAAGGCCGCAGCGTCGACGCCGGGCGCGGATTCGGTTGGTTCGTCGATGCCTGGCAGTTGTTCAAGCAGCAACCGATGATGTGGTGGCTGGTGATCGTGATCACCTTCGGCGTGATGATGGTGGCGTCGATGATCCCGGTGGTGAACATCGTCGTCGGTATCGCCTTCCCGCTCGTTTCCGCCGGCATCGCGTCCTGCGCGACGAGCCAGCGGCTCAAGGGCAGCTTCGAAGTCGGCCAGATCTTCGATGGCTTTCGCGAACAGACCGGTCAGTTGCTGCTGATCGGTGTGATCTACATCGGTGCGATCTTCGCGGTGGGTGCGATCCTCGCCATCGTCGTCGGCACCTCGGGCCTGTTTGGCGCCATCTTCGGCGGCCGCGCGTCGATCGCTGCGATGGCCGGTACCGGCATCGGCCTCGGTCTGCTGTTTTTCGTCGTCATCATGCTGCTTGCCACCAGCGTGATCTTCGCGCCCTATCTGGTGTTCGAGCACAAGATGAGCGCCACACAGGCCATGCAGGCCAGCGTTAAGGGCAGCTTCAAGAACGTCCTTGCCGGTTTGGTCGGCATGCTGTCCTACATCGTGCTCGCGATCGCTGCGACGATTCCGATCGGCCTCGGCTGGCTGATCCTGCTTCCGGTACTGATGCTGACCGTCTACGTGGCTTACCGCGACATCTTCATCGAGACGAGCAACGCCTGAGTCTTTGATGCTCGACACCGTTCGCGAGGTCTCCACCCCCGAGCTGATCGCCCTGCGGCTGCATTGCGCAGGGCCGGTCCCCCGGGCGCTGGCCTGGTTTGTGGACCTCGCGATCCGGATCGGCATTTATCTGGTGCTCGCTTTCCCGCTCAGCGCCTTCGGCAAAGCCGGCACCGGCCTGATCCTGGTCGGTGCCTTTCTGATCGAGTGGTTCTATCCGGTGCTGTTCGAAGTGCTCGCCGGTGGTGCAACACCGGGCAAACGCGCGCTTGGCCTAGTCGTGTTGAACGCCGACGGCAGCCCGGTCGGCTGGGCCGCATCGATGACACGCAACCTGCTGCGCGTGGTCGACTTCCTGCCTTTCTTCTACGCCATCGGCCTCGTATCGATGCTCGCGACGCGCGATTTCCGCCGCTTGGGCGACATCGTCGCCGACACCGTGGTGACCTACCGGCGCTCCGCCACACCCTTGCCGATCGCACCGGACGCGCCGCGCTGGCGGCCGCATGCGCCGCTGTCGCGCACCGCGCAGCGCGCGGTGCTGGCCTTCGCCGAGCGCGCACCACGGTTGTCGCCCGAGCGCGCCGAGGAGCTCGCTGAACAAGCGCCCACGCTGACTGACGACGCTCGTGGCGCGCTCGCGGTGTCTCGGCTCTATGGGCTTGCGCACTATCTGAGCGGCCGCGAACAATGAGGCAGGAGCAGTTCGAAGCGCGCTTCAGCGCGCGCTGGGATGCCTTCGAACACTGGCTTGCCTTCACGCGCCTGCCACGGCGCCAGCGCGCCAAGCAGCCCGCGCCCTTCGCGGATGACGACATGGCGCCGCGCTACCGCGAGATCTGCCAGCATCTGGCGCTCGCTCAGTCGCGCGACTATGGCCCGGCACTGACCGAGCGCCTGCACCGGCTCGCCCTCGAAGGGCATGACCGCCTCTATGGCACGCCGGGTGGCGGGCTACGCCGCTTCGGACACTACCTTGCCAGCGGCTTCGCGCGCGAGGTGCAGCGCGAGTGGCGGGTCGTGGTCGCAGCGCTGCTCGTCTTCGTGCTGCCTTACATCGCAACGATGATCGCAGTTCGGCTGTCGCCCGACTTCGCGTATATCGTTTTGCCCGCCGAACAGCTCGCCCAGTTCGACACGATGTACGGCCCCGACGCTGCCGAACTCGGCACCGCGCGCGGCGCGCGCGACGACCTGACGATGTTCGGTTTCTACATCTACAACAACATCGGCATCGGTTTTCGCACCTTCGCCAGCGGCCTTTTTGCCGGCATCGGCACGCTGTTCATGCTGCTCTACAACGGCGTTTTCATGGGCACGGTGGAAGCGCACGTGGTCAACCTCGGTCATGCCGCGCGCTTCTACTCCTTCGTCGCCGGCCACAGCAGTTTCGAGCTCAGCGCCATCGTGCTCTGTGGCGCCGCCGGCTTGCGGCTGGGCCTCGCGCTGCTGGCGCCTGGAGAACGCACGCGCGGCGCGGCGCTACGGCTGGCAGCACGCAGCGTGATCGGCATCGTTGCCGGTGCCGCGGCAATGCTGGTGATCGCTGCGGCATTTGAAGCCTTCTGGTCGCCGCGTACGCTGCCCTTGCAGGTGAAGGTAACGGTCGGCGCATTCAACTGGCTGCTGGTACTGGGCTACCTGTTGCTCGCGGGGAGGCGCAATGCGCCCTGAGCAGCTCGCGCTGGTGCTACGTCCGCGCAGCGGCATGGAAGCAGTGGACCTTGGCATACGGCTGGTGCAGGCCCACGCGCGCAGCATCTTCGCGACCAGCTTCGCTGTGATTCTGCCGCCCGCGCTGCTGATCATCGCCGTCGTTGGCTACGCGCTCGAGATGCCCAGCCTTGCTGGCACGTTGATCTGGTGGCTCAAGCCGCTGTACGACCGCGCGCTGCTGCATGGCCTGTCGCACGCCGTATTCGGCGAACAGCCGGGCGTGCGGCAGACATGGCGCGCGCTGCCCGGCCTGATACGCCACAGCGCACTGCTGCCGGCGCTGCTGTGGCGGCGGCTCGATCCGCTACGCAGCACACGGCTGCCCGTCGATCAGCTGGAAGGCCTCAAGGGCCGCGTCGCGCGCGACCGCCGCCGCATCGTCGCCAACCGCGTCGGCGGCGCCGGCTTCGGCCTGATGTTCTGCTGCGCCAATTTTGAATACGTGCTGCTGTTCGGCGCCATCGCGCTGATCGAAAACCTGCTGCCGGAACGGGTTTCAATCCTCGAACACATCTGGCCCGCGATGACCGGAAGCGAAGTCATCGATCCCCAACAAGCCATTTGGGTCGCGCTCGCCTTCAACCTTGGCTACGCCTGCATGGTCGGGTTGATCGAGCCCTTCTACGTCGCTGGCGGCTTCGCGCTGTACCTCAAACGGCGCACCGACCTTGAAGCCTGGGACGTGGAACTGCTGTTCCGCAGGCTTGCGAGCGAGGGCGCCAAGCGCCTCGCGATGCTAGCGCTGCTCGTGGCTTGCGGCGTCACGCTGTTGCCGGCCCCTGCGGCCGAAGCCTCCGAACCGCGCCGCGAGGCCGCCATCCGTCGGGCTCCGAAGGCGATCGCCGAAGTACTGAAGGCCCCCGAATTCGGAAAAAGCCGCAAGCATCAACAACTTCAGTTCCGTGCAGAGCCCGAGACCAAAACGCAGGATGCGCCGGGCTGGCTCAAGCGCTGGCTTGAGTTCTGGCGCGGCGCCGGCCGCTGGATGGCCGAGGGGCTGCGTATCGCTGGCTGGATCGGCATCGCCATCGTGGCCGCCATCCTGCTGCGTGTGCTGCTGCGCCAGCTCGGCGTGATCCGCGCGCGCCGCACGCCACCGCCGCCGCCCGCCGAAGTCGCCGGTCTCGACATCCGCCCCGAATCCTTGCCCGACGACGTGGCCGAGGCAGCGCGTCAGCTGCTCGCCAGCGGCCGACACCGCGAAGCGCTCGGCCTGCTCTACCGTGGCGCGCTATCGCGCCTGGCGCACCAGTCGCAGATTCCTTTCGCACGCGGCGATACCGAAGGCGACTGCCTGATGCGCGTCACCCGCGCAGGCAGCGGCGCGCGCGCCTACTTCGCACAACTCACGCGCAGCTGGCAGGGCGTTGCCTATGCGCATACCGCGCCGACAGGTGAGGACAGCGAACGCCTCTGCACCGGCTGGCGCGAGGCCTTCGGGGGCGGATCGTGAATCGAGACCGTCGTCTGATGATCCTGCTGGTGCTGGGCATCGTGCTGATCGCGAGCGCCTGGCTGCTGCCGCGCCTCGAGTGGGTCGAAGTTGACGAGCCCGCGCGGCCGAGCGGCGAGGCCTTGCGCGACGATTCACTCGCCGCGCGGCGCATGATTACAGCGCTGGGCTACCGCACCCGCGTCGTGCACGACGCCACCGAACTGAGCGCTCTGCCGACAGGTGCAACGCTGTGGCTCAACCAGGCCCTGCCAGACGCCGCAGCCGCGCGCACCAGCGAGCAGATTGCGGCCTGGGTGCGCGGGGGCGGCCATGCGGTGATCGCGGTACCCGGCGACTGGCAACCGCAGCGCCTGTCTCGCGCCTTCGGTATTCAGGCGCTCGGCGTGCACCAGACGAGGTCCGGCGCACGCCTCGACATTGAAGGCCGCTCGCTGCAGGTCGGCATCCGCCAATGCGACGTCTTCACAACGCCGCATCCCATCGTGTGGCAGGCCACCGTGAAGGGCTACAAGCCCCGTCACAGTGATGATGATGAAGACGACAGTGACAGCGAGGCACCCGCCAAGGCCCACGGAGGCAAAGCGCTCGACGATGCCGCGGCAATTGCCGTCGCCCGCTTCCGCGTCGGTCGTGGCGCGCTGACCGTGCTGTGCGACGACCGCCCGTTGCTCAACCCCAACATCGGCCAGCAAGACAACGCACGCTTCGCAGCCGCAGTGCTGCTCGAACGCGATCGCGACGAAGTGATCTTCGCCACGCAACCGGAGTACCCCTCGCTGCCGGCCTGGCTGTGGCAACGCGCGCCGCTGCCACTCCTCGCGCTGCTCGCACTGGTGATTCTGATGCTGTGGCGCGCGAGCATCCGCTTCGGCGCCTTGCAGGCGGCACCGCCAGCAGCAAGACCCGGCCTGCAACTGCACCTGCGTGCGCTGGCCGCCTTCCTGTTACGTCAGCGCCAGCACGAAGCGCTGCTGCGCGGCCCGCGTGACGAGGTCCGCCGCCTGCTCGCGAAACTTCCCGGCAGCACCGCAGAACAGATTGCCGATGCGGCGAAGCGCGCCGAACTCACGCCCGACGCTGTGAGCGAAGCACTCGACACCGCGCCGCGCGACGCCCATCACTATCTGCGCCTGGCAACAACACTGGCGCAAATCGACACCCGGCTGCGCGCCGCGCGCCCCCGCCCTGCCCGAAGGAACTCACGATGACCCTGCCGCTCACCCTCAGCGATGCCCACCGCCTGGCCCGCGCGCTGCACGACGAAGTCAGCCGCGTCTTCATCGGCCAGCCACAGGTGGTGGATGAAACGTTGTGCGCCCTGTTTGCCGGCGGCCATGTGCTGCTCGAAGGCGTGCCCGGGCTCGGCAAAACCCTGCTGGTCAAGGCGCTCGCGAAGGCATTCGAAGGCAGCTTCTCGCGCATCCAGTTCACACCCGATCTGATGCCCGCCGACGTGACCGGCCACACGCTCTACGACGCACGCAGCGGCCAGTTCCTGACGCGCCGTGGGCCGGTCTTCGCGAACCTGCTGCTCGCCGACGAAATCAACCGTGCACCGGCAAAGACGCAAGCCGCTTTGCTGGAAGTGATGCAGGAAGGCCAGGTCACCATCGACGGCAAGGCCGAAGCACTGCCGCCCCCGTTCCTGGTGCTGGCGACGCAGAACCCGATCGAACAGGAAGGCACCTACGCGCTGCCTGAAGCCCAGCTCGACCGCTTCTTGCTGAAGGTGCTGATCGACTACCCGGCGCACGCCGACGAACGCGCGCTGGTCGCATGGGCCACCGGCGGACGTGTCGCAGACCGGCTGGAGGTCGACGCGGTGAACACCGTCGCCAGCACCGACCAGCTCCTCGCGATGCAGCAACTCGCCGCTCATCTGCCGGTCGACGACGCCGTGCTCGATTACGCCGTGCGGCTTACGCGCGCCACCCGCGACTGGCCGGGCATTGCCATCGGCAGCGGCCCGCGCGGCGCCATTGCGCTGGTGCGCGCGGCGCGCGGTCGCGCGCTGCTGGCCGGCCACGACTATGTGTTGCCAGACGACATCAAGGCCGTCGCGCCCGCCGCGTTGCGCCACCGCGTCCTGCGCTCTGCCGAGGCAGAAATCGAGGGCATCGAAATGGCTGCGCTGCTCGACGATCTGTTGAGCCGCGTCGACGCGCCACGCAGCTGAACCAAGCGATGCTGCTGCCCTCCCGCGCCCTGCTGCTGAGCGTCACCGCGCTGGCCCTCGCTGCGCTCGCGCCGACGCTGTGGCCTGCTCTGGTGCCGCTGTGGTGGGCTTGCGCCGCGGGCCTCACCGTGATGGCTGCGATCGACGCTGCGCTGGGCTGGTGGGAGCACGCACCGAGCGCGACGCGCCGCGTCGAACACGCGCTGCCCTTGGGCGAAAGTTCGCCGGTGACGCTGACGATCGGATGGCACGGCACGCGCCCGCGCGCGGCGACAGTCTGCGACCACGCACCCTCCGCCTGCGACATGCAAGGCATGCCGGTGGCGCTCAGCCTGTCGGCCACGCGTGCCGCGCTCATCACCTACCGGCTGCACCCCAAGGCGCGCGGCGAACACCATTTCGGCCCGATTGCCTTGCGCCTGCTTTCGCCGCTCGGTTTCTGGCAACGCCAGCACCGTATCGAAGCGACCAATCGGGTACGCGTCTATCCCAATTTCACCGTGTACAGCCGCCATGCCTTGCTGGCAGCCGACGCGCGCAGCGCCGCCAGCGGCGTGCTGAAGCGTCGCCGACGCGGCCAGGGTCTGGATTTTGAACAACTGCGCGAGTACCGCGAGGGCGACAGCCCCCGGCAAGTCGATTGGCGTGCCACCGCGCGGCTGGGCAAACTCATTTCGCGCGAATATCAGGACGAGCGCGATCAGCGCATCATCCTGATGCTCGACACCGGCCGTCGCATGGGCGCGCGCGACGGCGCGCTGTCGCACTTCGATCACGCCTTGGACGCGCTGCTGCTGCTCGCGCAGGTCGGCCTGCGCCACGGTGACGCCGTTGGTCTGCATACGTTGGGTGGCCACCACCGCGCGCTGGCGCCGCACAAGTCGCGCAGCACGCTGACGCGCATTCTCGACGCGGTCTACGACCTGGAACCCACGCTCGAAGCCTCGGATTTCGAGAAGGCTGCCCAACAACTGCTGGCACGCGACAAGAAGCGGGCGCTGGTGGTGATCCTCACCAACCTGCGCGACGAGGACGACGACAACCTGCTCGCCGCGGCGCGCCTGCTCGGCAGCCGTCATCTGGTGCTGGTCGCCAGTTTGCGCGAGCGCGCACTCGATACCGCCGTTGAAACACCTGCAACCGATATCGACAGCGCAGCCCTGCGCGGCGCGGCGCACGACTACCGCGCCCGCCGCGAGGCCAGCTTCCGCCGTTTGCGTCAGGCCGGCGTGCTGTGCCTCGACACAACGCCAGAATCGCTCGCAATTACAACAGTCAACCGCTATCTGGCGGTCAAGGCCGAGGGTCGCCTCTGAGACTTTCCGGCGCGATGGGTAAAATGCGCCGATGAAAGCACGTCAGTCAGATCCGAACCTGTTCCTCGCCCAAGGGATGGCTTTGCATCAGCGAGGCCGCCTGCCCGAGGCGGTTCAGGCCTACCAGGCCGCACTCCGCATCGCCCCAGATTTGCACGCCGCAAGCAAGTATCAGGGCCTCGCGCTGTTCCAGATGGGGCTGCGGGAACCGGGGCTGGCGATGATGCGCCGCGCCGCTGAACAACTGCCGGACGATGCCTCCGCCTTCTTCAATCTCGGTCAGGCCCTATGCGAGATCGGGCGTGAGCGCGAAGGCCTTGCTGCCTTTACCCGCGCCGCCGAAATCGACCCGGCCGAGACCGACACCCGACGCCGGATCGCCCAACTGGCAGAACGTTTCGGCGACCGGGCTCTTACCATTACGCACATGCGGGCCGTAACCGAGCAACAGCCGGACGCCGCCGACGCATGGGACGCCCTGTCGCAGCTCTACTATTTTGACGGGCAGCTCGAAAATGCGGTCGATGCGCACCAGCGCGCCATCGCGTTGAACCCGAAGCTCCTTGAGCAGCGGCGTATCGGCTACGCCGACCCGGATCCGGCGCTGACGCCGCGCACCGTGTCGCTGAAAGCGGATGCCGCACGCCACCCATCGATGAGCGACCAGGCAGCGCTCGATGCGTTTGCGCAGGCAACCGGCCTCGCGATCATCGATGACGTGCTCAAGCACCCCCTGGGCTACCGCGAGCACGCGCTGGAGCAGGACTTCCAGCCGATCGTCTACGCCGGGCAGAACTTCCCAGGGCTGCAAACCAAGGGCACCGACCCGCAGGAGATCATGGCCGTCATCGCCAGCGCACTGGGGCGGCGGGTCAAGTGGATCTCGCCCGATACCGGCGCCTATCGCGTCTCGTACGCCGGCTCCACCGCGCGCACCGACATCCATGTCGACAACGAAGACGGCGACAACTGGGATCGTTTCGCCGCGGTGCTTTACCTCAACCTGCCCGGCCAGGAACAAGGCGGCACGATGTTCTGGCGCCATCGCGAAACCGGCTGGGAGCGCCGCCTGCCGGACGAGGAAGTGCGCGCGGCCGGCTTCCGCTCCTTCAAGGCGTTTCAGGAGCGCTGGCTGCCCAACCAGGCAAGCCGCCCGTTCAACGAAATCGCGGACGGCCGCGACGCCTGGGAGCCGATCGTCGAACTGCCAATGCGCAACAACCGCCTGGTGCTGTACCGCGGCCACTTCTTCCATTCGCTATCGAACGTCTTCGGTTCGACGCTGCAGGATGGCCGCCTGGTGCAGCTGTTCTTCTTCGAACCGGCCTGAACGCCGAGGCACTCGGTTACGAGTCGTTACCGGTTGGTGGATGCCAGCCGTGTAAAATTGTGCAATGCATCGACACCACGCCCCGTCGCATCGCTTCGCGGTGCGCGTCTATTACGAGGACACCGACGCCGCGGGTGTCGTGTACTACGCGAACTACCTGAAGTTCTGCGAACGTGCCCGCACCGAATGGCTGCGGGCGCTTGGTTTTGAACAGCAGCAGTTGCG
>NZ_JAYRDJ010000020.1:0-82741 GCF_041909475.1 Niveibacterium sp.
AGCGTCAGCGCCACGAAGCCTGACAGCGCCACAGAGATCACGATGGTGATCGCGAACTGCTTGTAGAGCTGGCCGGTGGGGCCGCTGATGAAGGCCACCGGAATGAACACCGCCGAGAGCACCAGCACGATCGCGATGACGGGGCCGGTGACCTCGTCCATCGCCTTGAACGCGGCGTCGCGCGGCGAGAGCTTGAACTCGTGCATGTTTCGCTCGACGTTCTCGATCACCACGATCGCGTCGTCCACCACGATGCCGATCGCCAGCACCAGCCCGAACAACGTCAGCATGTTGATCGAGAAGCCGAGCAGCGTCATGCCGATGAAGGTGCCGACCAGCGACACCACCACCGCCAGCGTCGGGATGATCGTGGCGCGCAGGTTCTGCAGGAACAGGTAGACCACCAGCACCACGAGCACCACCGCCTCGAAGAGCGTGTGCACCACTTCGTTGATCGAATCCTGCACGAAGGTGGTGGTATCGAGCGAGACGAGGTAGTCCATCCCTTCCGGGAAGGTCTTATTCATCTGCGCCATCATCGCGCGCACATCCTTGGCAACCTGCAGCGCGTTGGAACCGGCCTGCTGATAAACGGCGATCAGCGTGGTCGGTTTGCCGTTCATCGTGGCGCGAACGAGGTAGTCCTTCTGGCCCACCTCGGCACGGCCAACGTCGCCTAGGCGCACGATCGCCGCGCCCTTGGCATCGGTGCGCAGGATGATGCGCTCGAACTCGCTGGGGTCGGAGAAGCGCCCACCCGCGACCACCGGGAAGGTCAGCTCCACCGGCCTGTCGGTCGGCGACGCGCCGACGCGACCGATGCCGAACTGCTGGTTCTGCGCCGACACCGCGCGCTGGATGTCGGTCGGCGTGATGCCGAGCGCCGCCATGCGATCGGGCTTGAGCCAGATGCGCATCGCCAGATCCGGCACGCCCATGATCGAAGCCTGGTTCGCACCCGGCACCCGCTTGATCGCATCAAGCACATACACGTTGGCGTAGTTGGCGATGTACTTGTCGTCGAAACGCCCATCCGGCGAGTAAAGGCCCAGCAGCATCAGGAAGCTGTTGGAGCGCTTCGCGACGCTGACACCGGCCTTCTGCACGATATCTGGCAGCTGCGTCATCGCGAGGCTGATGCGGTTCTGCACCTGCACCTGCGCGATGTCGGGGTCGGTGCCGACCTTAAAGAACACGGTCAGCGAGTACTGCCCCGCCGCCGAGCTGGTCGACTGCATGTACATCATGTTGTCGACACCGTTGATCTGGGCTTCCAGCGGCGCGGCCACCGAGTCTTCGATCGTCTTCGCGTCGGCGCCCGGGTAGGCGGTGGAAATGGTGACCTGAACCGGCGAGATATCGGGGTACTGCGCGATCGGCAATGCAAACATCGCCGCGAGGCCCGCGATCGTCAGCACGATCGAAAGCACCGTGGCGAGAATCGGCCGCCGGATGCAAAGGTGGGAGATCATCGTTGTGCTCCCTTACTTCGCCGCCGCAGACTGTTCGGCTTGCGGCATCAACACCGCGTCGGCCTCTGCCTTGTAGGGTTCGAGCGTCTTCACGACCTTCACCGGCGCATCCGGGCGCAGCTTCATGCCGCCATCGACGACGAGCTTGTCGCCGGCCTTCAGGCCAGCCGACACCACCCAGTTTTCGCCCTGCATGGACGCGAGCTGCAGCGGCCGCACCTGCGCCTTGCCCGCTGCATCGACGACGAAGGCAAGATTCCCCTGCGCCGTTTGCAGCACCGCGCGTTGCGGCACGATGATGCCGTTGAGCCGATACGCGCCATGTAGGCGCACCCGCACGAACTGCCCCGGCCGCAGCGTGCCCTTCGCGTTCGGCAACTCGGCGCGCGCCAGGAAAGTGCCCGTCTCCTGACTGAAGGACGCATCGGTGAAGGTGAGCCGCCCGGTTTCCTCGAAGCGCGAACCATCGGCCAGCACCACCTCGACGCGGAAGTCGCCCTCTTTCGGCGCGCGCACCACGCCCTTCTTCACCATGTCGCTGAAATTCAGCTGCTGGTTCTCGGAGATGCTGAAGTTCACCCGCATCGGCGACAGCGCCGCCACATAGGTCAGCAAGCTGTTCTGCGGATCGAGGTAGGTGCCCTCGGCCACCTTGGCAAAACTCGCCAGCCCGCTGACCGGCGAGCGGATCGAGGTGTAGGAGAGATTCAGTTCGGCGGTGATCACGCTCGCCTTGGCCGCCTCCACGCCAGCCGCTGCAGCGCGGTAGTTGCCGATCGCGTCGTCGCGATCCTTCTGGCTCACCGCGTTCTTCTCGGCCAGCGGCTCGATGCGCTTCCGGTTGGCCTCGGCCGTCACCAGCCGTGCCTCCTCCTGCGCCAACTGGGCCTTCGCCACCTGCAGCTGGGCCTCGAAGGGCTTGCGATCGAGCTGGAAGAGCGGTTGCCCTTCCTTGACCATCGACCCCTCTCGGTATTCGCGTTTTTCGAGGAAGCCACTGACCCGCGCACGAATCTCGACCTGGCGCGAGCTTTCAGTCTGGCCGACGAATTCCGGCACGATCGGTACGTCCTGCAGCACCACCGGCTGCACGGTCACTTCCGGCGCAGCTGCGTCCTGCTGCGCCGGATTGCCTTTGCCGCAGGCCCCCAGCGCGAGCAGCAGCGTGCACAGCATCGCTCTGGTGAGTACAGAGCACGAAAGCGAACGAGATGCGCCGAGCGGCGCAGCGATGAAGGCAGCAGACTGCTGTGGCATGGAGAGTCCTCATTCACGCAAGCGGAATGGGCCCCATGCTGCGAAGCCCTACTCCGGGTCAGACGGATGGGTCATGCAGGGCTGTCGCGGCGCGAAGCCAGATCGATGTGCCCGCGCAGGGGGAGCTCGCGCGGGCATCACGGCGGCACACGCTAATGCAGTTCAAACAGGTTGCGCAAGCGCGGCAAGCGGCGCGGCGCCAAATGCGCAACGTAATCCTGCTCTCGGCGGCTACGCAGCGAGGGGAAACGGGAGCGCCGCGCTCAGTTGTAGATGATCTCGACCGACTCCGGGCTCAGCCAGTCGCGCAGGTTTTCCAGCAAAGGCTCTTCGAGCCGCACCCTCCAGCCCTGCCCGAAAGGCAGGTCCGCTTCGGCGGCGGCATTGCGATAGCGCAGCCGGATCGGGCAACCGCTGACGCCCTCGCCTTGCGCACGATACTGCGCGAGCAGCGTTTCCAGGCGTTCGGCGGCAGCGCGTGGGCCGCCGCTGCTCGCCACCTCGCCGTTGATCGACAGCTTCAGCGTGCGGGCGAAGCGCGCGCGCGCCTCCCCCAGCGTCATCAGCTTGTCAGCGATGATGCGCAGGCCGCCGGTGAAGTCGTCGTGGCTGACCTTGGCTTCGACGATCAGCACTTCGTCCTGCACGATGCGGCCCTTGTTGGCCTCCAGCACCTCAGCAAACACCGACACTTCAAGCTGCGCGGTGCCGTCATCCAGCTGCACGAAGCACATCTTGCCGCGGTTGCCGATCTTGATGCGCTGGCCGGACACCACACCGGCAAATACCTGCGGCTCCTTCTGCGGCTCCAGCCGTGCGAGCGGTTTGCGGATGAAGCGGGCCACCTCGGCCTTAAAGGCGTTGTAGGGGTGACCGGAGAGGAAGAAGCCGATCGCGGTCTTCTCCTCCATCAACTGCTCACGCTCCTTCCACGGGCGCGCTTCGACGTACTGGATCGCCTGTGATTCCGCATGTTCGGGCGCGTCGAACAGGCCCACCTGCGCTGCGTTCGCCGCCGCCTGCTCAGCCGCTTCCATCGCGATGCCGACCGATGCGATCAGGCGCGCGCGATGTGTGTCGGAGGTATCGAAAGCACCGGCGCGGATCAGCGCTTCGACAACGCGGCGGTTCACCGCGCGGCGGTCCACCCGCTTGCAGAAGTCGAACAGATCCTTGAACGGACCGCCTTCCTTGCGCGCCGCGAGGATCGCGTTCACCGCAGGCTCGCCGACGCCCTTCACACCGCCCAGGCCGTAGCGGATGGTCTTCGCGTCGGTCGGCTCGAAACGGTAGTTCGAGGCATTCACGTCCGGCGGCAGCACCTTGATGCCGTTAGCCACGGTGTCTTCGAAGAAGATCTTCACCGTGTCGGTGTTGTCCATATCCGCCGACATGGTGGCGGCCATGAAGGCCGCGCAGTGGTGCGCCTTGAGCCATGCGGTGTGATAGGTGACGACGGCATACGCGGCGGTGTGCGACTTGTTGAAGCCGTACTCCGCGAACTTGGTCATCAGGTCGAACAGGCGCTCGGCCAGTTCCGGGTCGTAGCCCTGTTTCTTCGCACCTTCTGCGATCGTCTCGCGGTGCTTGGCCATTTCCTCGGGCTTCTTCTTGCCCATTGCCCGGCGCAGCATGTCCGCACCACCAAGGGTGTATCCCCCGATGATCTGCGAGATCTGCATCACCTGTTCCTGATACACGATCACGCCATAGGTCGGCGACAGACAGCCTTCAAGGGCCGGGTGGTAATAATCGATCGCCTGCTGGCCTTTTTTCCGCAGGATGAAGTCGTCCACCATGCCGGAGCCGAGCGGGCCCGGGCGGTAGAGCGCGAGCACAGCGATGATGTCTTCGAAACGGTCGGGCCCGAGCTTCTTCAGAAGCTTCTTCATGCCGTCCGATTCCACCTGGAAGATCGCGGTGGTGTTCGCGTCTTTCAGGATCTGGTAGGCCGCCGGGTCGGTGAAACCCAGCGACATCAGGTCGACCTTCTCGCCGGTCAGGCGCTCGACGTATTCGAGCGCGAGCTTGATGATGGTGAGGTTGCGCAGGCCAAGGAAGTCAAACTTCACCAGGCCGACCTGCTCCACGTCGTCCTTGTCGTACTGAGACACCGGCGTGGCGTCTTCACCGTCGGCAATGTAGAGCGGGCAGAAGTCGGTGAGCTTGCCCGGCGCGATCAGCACACCGCCGGCGTGCATGCCGACGCCGCGCGTCATGCCTTCAAGCGGCAGCGCCAGTTCCCACAGCTCGCGGATGGATTCCCCGTCGCCCGGGTCGTCCATCATCTCGCGGATCGAGGGTTCCTGCTCCAGCGCCTCTTCCAGCGACACCGGCTTGTTCTGCACCACCGGAATTGCCTTCGACAGCCGGTCGCACAAGCCGTACGGCAGATCGAGCACGCGGCCGACGTCGCGTACCACCGCCTTCGAGGCCATGGTGCCGAAGGTGGCGATCTGGCTCACGGCCTCCTTGCCATAGCGCTCGCGTACATACTCGATCACGCGGTAGCGGTTGTCCTGGCAGAAGTCGATGTCAAAGTCAGGCATCGACACCCGCTCGGGGTTCAGGAAGCGCTCGAACAGCAGCGCGTAGGCCGTCGGGTCGATGTCGGTGATCTTCAGCGAGTAGGCGACCAGCGAACCGGCACCGGAACCCCGCCCCGGCCCCACCGGGACACCGTTGTTCTTGCCCCACTGGATGAAGTCCGC
Source organism: Niveibacterium sp. (assembly GCF_041909475.1). Lineage (NCBI taxonomy): Bacteria > Pseudomonadati > Pseudomonadota > Betaproteobacteria > Rhodocyclales > Rhodocyclaceae > Niveibacterium > Niveibacterium sp. The sequence goes on from NZ_JAYRDJ010000020.1 coordinate 5,441, forward strand.
AACGATCAGGAAGTAGCCTGGGAAACCCATCTGGATGATGGTGTCGGTCTCGAACTTGAGCCGCGCCTCGTAGCGCGGGCGTTCGCGTTCGCGATCTTCTTCCTTCGGGTAAAGCTCGCGCAGGCGGTCTTCCAGGCCCTTCTTGGCTTCCGCGACGAGGAAGTCGTCGAGCGTCATGCCCTCGGGCGTGGGGAATTGCGGCAGGAAGTTCTTGCCCAGCGTAATCGTCAGCGAACAGCGGCGCGCAATCTCTACCGAGTTTTCAAGCGCCTCGGGCATGTCCGCGAAGAGCTCGGCCATCTCGGCCTGGGTCTTGAAATACTGTTCCTCAGTGAAGTTCTTCGGCCGGCGGGTATCGGCCAGCACATAGCCCTGTGCAATGCACACCCGCGCCTCGTGGGCCTTGAAGTCTTCGCGCTTGAGGAACTGGATCGGGTGCGTTGCGACCACCGGCAAGTCCAGCTCGGCGGCAAACGCCAGCACCTGACGGATGTAGCTTTCGGTGCCGGGGTGGCCGGCGCGCTGCACCTCGACATAGAAACTGTCGGGAAACAGCCGCGACCAGTCGCCCAGCAGGCGTCGGGCCGACTCGATGTTGCCGGCGGCAATCGCGGCCCCCACATCACCCAGCATTGCGCCGGAAAGGCAGATCAGGCCCGACGCGGCGCCGTTCTCGAACCATTCCTTGCGCATCTCGGCGCGGCCGCGGTGCTGGTTGTCGAGAAAGGACTTGGTCACCAACTCGCACAACTGGCCGTAGCCGGCGCGGTGCTTGCAGATCAGCATCACGCGGAAGGGTTTTTCGCGGTCCGCGTCGTTGGTGATCCAGGCATCCACAGCCGCCACCGGCTTGAGGCCTGCTCCGCGGCAGCCCTTGTAGTGCTTGACCATGCCGAACAGGTTGGCGAGGTCCGAAATGCCGAGCGCCGGCATGCCATCGGCCGCGGCGGCCTTGATGGCGTCGTCGATCCGCACGATACCGTCCTCGATCGAGAACTCGGTATGCATGCGCAGGTGAACAAAGGCGGGTTGATGCGGGGCGGGTGCGGCGGAAGTCATCCCGCGATTTTACCCGCACCGGCGAATCAATCCTTCACATTCCCGCCATGCGAGTGCCGCTGCCGCGCACGCCACCCTTACGTTACATTCTCGGCTTCGTCCAAGCGCCAGCCCCGGCCGAAAAGAACAGGAACCCGACATGACGACCGCCCCGACCCGACGCCACGCCCTGCGCTACCTGCTCATCACCGCCGCAGTCCTCGCCACCGCCGAGGCCCGCGCGCTGGATCTCATCACTGCCGAAGAGGCTGCGCGCCCGGCCGCCGAGATCCCGACCATGCGCGGCATCACGCGCGGCCCGAGCGTCACGCAAGTCTCGCCGGCACCCGATGCCAAGGCGCTGGAGACACCGCTGAAGCTGAAGATCGCGTTCAAGGCCCGCGGCGGTGCGAAGATCGACCCGAAAACCGTGGAAATGACCTACCTCAGCACGCCGCCGGTGGACCTGCTGCCGCGCGCGCGCGCCGGACTCAGCGCCGACGGCATCGAACTGGCCGACGTGCGCATGCCGCCCGGCCTGCACCCGATCCGCCTGCGCGTGTCGGACAACGAGGGCCGTGAAACCGAAACCCTGCTGAAGCTGGACATCGCGAAATGAAGTGCCCGTACTGCGTCAGCGAGATCGACGACGCCGCGCTAGCCTGCCCGCACTGCACCCGCGACCTTTACCTGTTCAAGCCGCTGCTGGAACGCATCGGCGCGCTGGAAGCGGAAGTCGCCGAGCAGAAGCTGCGCCTCGATGCGCTGACGCCCGTTACCGAAGCGCCCGGGGACGCCGCCGCCGAGGCCGCGAGCGGCTGGTGGCCGTGGATCGCCCCCCTGGTGCTGCTGCTGGCCGCGCACTTCACAATCACCATCTGGTTCGACCTGCCGACGCTGTGGCTGCGCGTGGCCTCGCTGTTCATTCCGCTGCCATTCGGTTACTTCGCGCTGCGCGGCAGCAACCGCCGCTTCGGGCCAGTGCTGGCTGGCGGCGCGGCGATGGCCCTGCTGGCGGTACTGCTGATGAGCGCGGTGGTCGCGATGATCGACCATACCCCGGTGCTGCCCGCCAACTGGCGCGAATGGCAGGAGTTCCTGCAATACGCCACCAGCATCACGATGAGCTTTGCCACCGGCATGATCATCGGCCGGCAGCGCGGTACGCTCCAGCGCAGCGAGCTGCGCCAGCACGCAATGCTGATCAAGGCGGCCGGCATGATCAACAGCCGCACCCTGAACCCGGAGCGCCTGCACGGCCAGGTCGAGGCGCTGCAGAAACTGATGGCCGCCGCGATGGCGGCCGGCACCACGCTAGCCTCGATCGCAACCGGTTTGAAAGACGTAGCGGGCGGCTGAGCGCCCCCCGCTTCCCCTGATCTCGACACTCACTGAAGCCCGATGCCGCAGACCTACGCTCGCACCCTGCTCCAGACACTCGCCCTTGCCGGCCTCACCTTGCTGGCGGCATGCGAAACCACCCAGGTCCAGCCGCCGACACCTGACGACACGCAGGTGATGCGTGGCAAGGAACCCAACTACAAGCGTGTGCTGGTGCACTTCGGCACCAACCGTGCGCCGGGCGACGGCAGCACGCCGGCACAGGCCTTCAGCACCACGTACTCCGACACAGTCAGCTACGGCAGCGCCGAGGTCAGCATCCCGCGCGACCACCGCATGGGCGAGCTGGAAGGCCCCAACCCGTGGCTGCTCGAATTCCGCCAGGACCCCGAGAAGCATGTGATGCTGCTGTCGGTGAAGCCGATGGATCGCAAGCGCTTCCTCGACGCCATCGCAGGCGAAATCGACGAAGCCGGCTCGCGCCACGCGCTGGTGTTCGTACATGGCTACAACACCGGTTTTGAAGACGCCGCGCGCCGCACCGCGCAGATCAGCTACGACATCGGCTTCCAGGGCGTGCCGCTGTTCTACAGCTGGCCGTCGCAGAACTCGCTGCTCGGCTATGGCGAGGATGAGCGTTCGGTCGCGAAGAGCCAGCCGCTGATGCGCGACTTCTTCAGCGACCTCGCCGAGCGCCTGGATGCAGAGACGATCTATGTGCTGGCGCACAGCATGGGCACCCGCGCCACTGCTGGCGCCCTGGCCGATCTGTTCACCGAACGGCCGGATCTTCGCTCGCGCTTCCGCCAGATCATGCTGATGGCACCGGACATCGATGCCGAGGTATTCCGCACGCAGATCGCGCCCGCCCTGGTACAGCCCGACAATCGCCTGACGCTGTACGCCTCGTCCAACGACATCGCCTTGAAGGCATCGAAGGCGGTGCACCAGGCCGCCCGGCTGGGCGCGGCCGATCCGCTGGTGCTGATGCCTGGGATGGACTCGATTGACGCGAGCGACGTCGCGACCGACTTGTTGGGGCACTCCTACTACGCCGACGGCGATTCGGTCGTCGCGGACCTGGTGGAAGTGATCGCCGATAAGGGCCCGGCCGAACAGCGCACCTGGCTGGAACCACGGCGCAGCGAGGTGGGCCGCTTCTTCCGCTTCAAGCCGGTGGTGCGCCCGGCGCCGGCGCAGTAAGCCTCAGGCGATCAGGTCTTCGCTGTCGCACTCGCGCAGGCCGTTGCGAGCAACCAGTGCGAAGCGGCGCAGGCTGTTGACGATGTGGAAGGCCGGCAAGCCGCGCTGATAAAGCAGGCAGTAGTCGGCGTACAGCATGTCGTCATCCACCACCGAGAAACGCACCAGGATCAGCGAGGCGTTGAGGCGGTTGGCCAGCCGCAGGCGCGCCTCGTGCTCGCTGGCTTCGCGGAAGCGATACAGCGTGCGCATCACCAGGATCTTGCGATCGGTATCGATCATCACCCGCACATGCGCGGATTCGGTCTCGACCACCAGCGAATCGCCGTCGATTTCGAAGCTGAGCATCACGCGGCGGAACAGCGCGATCAGCGTGCCAAGCTCGAACTGATCCTCATGGATGAAGTCGCTCTCGGTATTCCACGGTGCGGCAGGCATCACCGCGGCCGGGGCCTGCGGGGGGTGCGCCTGCGGCGCGCCGCCGATGCTGCGCTTGAGTACATCGAAGAGTTTGAACATGGTGTCGCCTTCCTGTCCGGGTCACGGCCGTCGCGGCGGCCTCTATCCGGTTGGACGCATTTTCGCGCCAAAAGATCAGGCCCGTTCGCCTTTGCGTAAGCGGCAAGCGCGGCCGGATTTCACACTCGGCAAGAAGAAGTGCGGAACACGCCCTCCCGCGCGGTCGAAGGCGAAACCGCACATCGGGCACAATGCGGTCGTCATCCCCCCGCACGCGCTGCCATGCCCCGCCCCTTCACCGTATTCGCCGTTACGAGCGGCCTGATCCTTGCCGCAGCGGTTGCCTTCATCGTGCTGAAGTTCGGCGCTGCGGTCGAAAAAGATCCGCTCAGCGCGCTGCAGATTGCGCTTGTCGGCGCCTTCGCACTGGCAACGCAGATCGGCCTCTTTCTCGCCCCCGTCACGCTCGCCGATCCGCGCGCCCGCGGGTGGCTCGTGATGCTGCTGTGCGCTGCCTGGATGCTGGCATTCGGCCACCTCACGCTTAGCGGGCTGGGCCTCGGTGGCGGCCACCTGCGCAGCGCCACGCAATTGGCCATCACCAGTTTCGGCGCGCTCGCCAATGCCTTCGTACTGATACGCCTGATCCTCGCCGCGGGAGAGAAGGCCCGCGCCACGGTTTCGGACACCTGAACACCGGGCTCGGCCTGACACCGCGCCGCGCACTTCGTCCCATCGCTTAACTCACTCTGCGATGGACCTGCAATGCCGATACCCCGCTTCAAGTCAGAAGACTGGCGCGCCGCGCTCGCCAGTGGCCGCATCGTGTTCCGTGTCACGCAACAATCTGCCTGCATCGCCACGGGGGTGTTGCGCGAACCAACCCAACTCGATACCCGAGTTGTCATCGACGCGCTCGACGCCCGCGCCGACGCGCATTTCGGCGCCGAGTTCCTGCACTTCATCGCGCAGGGGCGCCGCCGCGCGAGCTACCCCTGCCGCGCCTTCCGCACGATCGAGAAATTCGGCGAGGCGATCCAGTATTCCGCCCCGTACACGCTAGAGCTGGCCTGGCTCGACAAAGCCGAGGCCAGGCAACTGCTCGCCATTGGCGAGGTGCCGGACTGGCGACACCTTACTGGGGCGCGCGCGGTAATCCGGCGCTGGCGCCGCGCGCTCTGCGGGCGCGACTGAACCCGCGCCACACCGCGCGCGCAGCGGGCATACTCGCCCCCGTCACGCTCTGGCCCACCGCAATGAAACGACGTCATCTGCTCCAAGCCCTCGGAGCCTGCGCACTTGCGCTGGCCCAGGCCGCAATCGCCGCCGACGCCTTGCCGCACATTCCGCTCGCGCCGGCCACGCAAGCCCAGGGTGAATTGCCGCGGCTGCTGCGCGATGCGCTGGTCGATTACGAAACCGTGCTACCAGACGCGCATTCGATGCGCTGGCTGGAAGCCAATGGCAAGAACGAGCTGACACCGCGCTACTGGAGCGAAAAGGCGCACGCCTTTGAGGAAGCCTGCGCCGCCCAGCGTGACACCTGCGGCCCGCTGCTCGCCGCGCAGATCAGGGCGATGGACCGTGCGCTGCGCGAAGCCGGCGATGCGGCCTATTCGCCGGTCGGCGCCTCAACGCAGAGCGCGATTTCGGATCTGTGCATGCAGAGTCCGCCCGATGCGGCCTTCGCGGTTTGCGGGCTGTCGCAACGCGCGCACCATGCCGCGGCGCTGTGGGCCCAGCTCGGGCGCGACGCGCCCTTTGTGCACTACTACAACCGCTATCAGGGCCAGCGCACGCAATACCTCGCCTGGCTGAAGAGCCGGGGCGAGCGGCCTTCGGCGTCCACGCTGGCGGAGCTGCCGGAACTGCCGGCGTGGATGTCGGCACGCCACTTCGAAGCCACCTCGCAACTGGACGGCGCCCGCGACGGCTGGCTCTCGGCGATCTTCACGGCGCTGACGACGCCAGACGCGCCCTTCCCGCTGGTCGCCGCGAGCTACATGGCGCGCTTGTCATGGCGACTGAATGATGGCGAGGCCGCCCGCGCATGGGACGCGATGATCGCCGCGCAGCCCGCACAAACGAGCTGCCCTGCCCGCAGCGAACAACTGCGCGTCGATATCGCCCATCAGCATGTCGAGAGCGGCAACGCGACTGACACCAACAAGCGCCTGCGCGCACTGGTCGCCGACGGCTGCCCCTATACGCAAGCACTGTTCGATTACGCCAGCGACACGCTGCAAGCGCCCGCGCCGGACGACGCCACGCTTGCCGCGCTGCGCCAGACACTGACGCTCGGCATCGCAAGCTGTGAAGCGACCGGCCAGTGCCTGCGCTACCGCCTCGATCAGTTGCGCCAACTGCTCACACTCACCGGCAAGGATGTCGCGAAGATCGCCGCCGTGGGCAAGGCACAGCAGCAGCGCTTCGATCAGCCGGAACACACGATGCTGGAAGCGGATCTGCAGATGGCCTGGGCGGCCGCGATGACGCTGATCCGCACGCCCCCGCTCAAGTTGCAGGGCTTCACGCTGCTCAGCGCCTTGCAGCAACGCCTGCTGGTCGCTGCCGGCGTCGATCGCCAGGCCTCCGTCACCACGCAGGCCAACTACAACCGCTTCGATGCCCTGCACCGTACCGTCGCCCGCGTATCCACCGAACTGGGCATCGCGCTGCCGATCTCTCAGGTGGAAGGCCTGCGCGCCCAGACCTTGCTGCGCCGCCTGCGGCTGGAAAGCCTCGCACGCCAGCTCGCCGATGTGCATGACGCGCAGGCCGATGCCGACCACGCTGCGCAGCTTGCGCAGGCGCAACAGTGCCGCAACACCCTCGCGTCGCTCGGCCAACCGGCGCAGGCCGACTGGCGTTACACCGTGCTGCGGCAAGCCGCGCCGTGGTGTGAGCAGCTGGTGTCGCTGGCCAATCTGCGCCGCCTCGAAACACTCGCGACGCGCAAGCTCTACGGCGACGACAAGGAAAAGGCCTGGCTCGGCTCGCTCGGTATCGGCGCGCTCAACACGCTCGACACCGCCTCGCAAAACGCATTCCTGAAAACCGAAACTGAATCACTCGGCGCCGACGAGGCCTACCTGAGCTGGCTGCAAGTCCCCGGCGGCTACGTCGCGAGCCTCGCATCGATCAAGGCGGACGCCGCGAACAGCCCGGCCACGCACAACGTGCAAAGCCGCTACATCCCGCTCAGCGCCGCCCAGGAAGCGAGCCTTGCGCTGTATCGCGAGCTGCTGATGGCGGGCAGTGCCACGAGCCGCGGCGCACGTCGCACCGACGCCTTGCCCGATACCGGCGACAGCCTGCGCCTGAAGGGGGTGCCGGTGTGGCGCATGGCAGACGGCAGCTACACGGCGCAAGCGGTCGCGCCGCAAGGCGGCGTGCGCGTACAGTCGATCAAGGAAATCGGCGAGGCGCTGTATGCGCTGCTGCTCGCGCCGCTGCAGGCCAATTGGGCTGGCGCGAAACGCCTGACGATCAGCCCCGACGGCCCACTCGCCTTCCTGCCCTTCGAAACCCTGTGGGCAGGCGATCGGCAGGTGCTGGACATGATCGACGTGGCCTATGTGCAATCGCTCGCCGTGCATGCGGAGCTGAGCCGCCGTGCCGCGCAATCGCGCGCCGCCCAGCCGGCGCTGCTGTCGGTGGCCGACCCCGACTACGCGCGCCCGGTCACTGATGAAGCCGCCCTGCCGAGCTGGATGGCCGCGCTGCACTGGAACCCGCTGCCCGGCACCCGGCGCGAGGCCGATGCGCTGGCACCGCTGTTCGCCACATCCCAAGCGCTGCGCGGCGGCGACGCGTCGCGCGCGCGCTTCCTCCGCATGGACACGAAGGGCGAGATCCGCGATTTCCGCGTACTGCACTTCGCCACCCACGGCTTTGCCGACAACCAGCGCAGCGCGCTGGTGCTCTCCACCCGGCAAGGCATGCAGCAGGCCTACCTGCTCGACAGTGACATCACCACGCTGCGCCTGAAGTCCGATTTGGTGCTGCTCTCCGCCTGCGATACCGGGCTCGGCCGCAGCCAGTCCGGCGAAGGCGTGATGGGCCTGCCCTACGCCTTCATGCTGGCTGGCAACACGAACACCGTGATGTCGCTATGGCCGGTGGACGACGCAGGCGCCGCGCTGTTCATGCCGACTTTCATGAAACACGCGCGCGCGGGGCTGGACTTGGTCGCTGCACTCAACGCCACCAAGCGTGAGTTCGCCGCCGGCATCCACGGCGAACGCAACCGCGACCCACGCATCTGGGCCGCCTTCGTGCAGTACGGCGTGCCCCTGGCGCTCGCCGGCACGCGCTGAGCCAAGCACACACCGCTCAGGGCATACCCGGCAACACATACACCGGCCGCGGTGGAATCGGTACCGGCACCCAGGCACAGCGGTTCTGCCACGTCACCGGATCCCAGTACCAGGTGTTGCAGGCCGGCGGCGTGTAGTCGTACGCACGACGCCGGGCTTCGCGCCGTTCCAGCCGGTCGGCCTCGGCGCGGTAGCGGCGGGTCTCGTATTCCTTGCGCGCATAGCAGGCCTCGTCCAGCCCACGCTTCGCGTCGTAGCAGTAGTCGAAGTTGTCGGCATACGCCGGCATCGCAGCGAGCAGTAGCGGTATTGAAATGCGGCGAACATCGTTGCGGAACATGGCCTGGCATCCCCTGGCAGTGACGGAATGCTGATAAGACGCAGCGCAGCGGACGATGTCAGTGCGCAGATCAGTAGCGGCCGCGTCTTTCATTCGACTGCCCCGCGGCATCGCGAGCCGCCCCACCCAGCTCCACTCAAGATCACGCAAACCAACGCGCACCGGGCTTCGCAGACATCGAGCGCTATAGTGGCGCCTTTCCGCCGCCTCCCGCCCCGATGAACGACCTCGGCTTTCCGCTGGCCTTGCTGACCCTTGCCATCGCCCTGGTCGCTTGCGCCGTCTATGCATTCCGCCAGACGATGCGGGCGCAAGCGCTGGCCGCGGCATGGCGTTACCTGCAGTGGGACGACAAGACGCTGGCAAAACTGCGTGCCGATCTGGCTGCGCGCGCAGTTGGCCGCAGCCTGCGCGTGGGTAGCTCGTCGCTGCGCGCGGTCGACGACGCGATTGCCATGAAACACGAGTTTGCCCGCCGCATCGCCGGCACGCGCAGCGATTTCCACACCGCGGGCGAGATGGAAGTGCGGCTGCTGGCGCTGGACATGAACGGCATGCACTACACGCTCGTGCCGATCTGCATCGGCCGCCTTGATCTGGAGGCCCTGCATCGCTCCGGGCGACTGAGCTGCGTCTCCGATCCAGTCCGGGGCCAGACTGCCTTCGCCGCCGTGATGACCCGCGAAACCCTGCGCCATTTCATGCTGCCGGAAAACGACCCCTGGTTCGCGCCGACCTTCCGCTGGTACTCGGCACTGCCGACATCGGTGGCCTTCGTGCTGGCGCATCTGGTGCCGGCGGAGCGCCTGAGCGCCGAGCACTGAGGCCCAAACAGCCTCGCACGATCGACCGAGCGTTACGAAGATCAGTGCGTCTGGATACCGATGGCGCGTCACGAACCTGATTCCAGCACGCATTGACACGAGCCGCCACGGAAGCAGAATGGGCCGGAATCAACAATCCAACGAAAGGCAAATCGACCGTATGAAGGGCTTTCGAATACATGGCTCCATCGCCATGCATCACCAAGGCCAGATTCTCTATTCCGAGATCGAAGGCCCCTGGAATCTCGAACTGATCGAACACTACCGCGAACGCGCAACGTCGAAGGCCTGTGAACTTGCGGCACACGGCGCATGGGCGGCGATTATCGAGATCCACGGCGAAGCCATGTGCCCGCGGGATGCGCTGGAGGCGATTCGTCAGGGGGTTCATGCATTTGCCGCACAAGGCCGCATCTGCACCGCCTATGTCATCGCACCCGATGTGAAGGGTGCCGCGATCTCGGCGCCGATATGGCGAGGCATCTACGCTGGTGTGATGCCCTTTGAGATCTTCGAAACACGCGAAGCGGCGATGGCTTGGTCCCTCAAGCACCTCGCTGGCTGAAGGCCCGTTTGGCTGAAAGCACCGCAGCCCGTCGCTTGGCTTGAATGCAATGAAGCCTAATTGCTCGCCTGCTCGGCCAGCGTAGTGCGGGTTAGCCAGAGGCGTAACCCGAAATTTGCCGGGTCACATTTTGGCAGGTTTTTGCGCGGTGCGGGTACGCCGGCGGCGGACCCGCCCTACCGGGCTGCTCCCCCGCCCCGGCGACTGCTCCTAGTAACGGTGTGCAAAGGCGTAACTCCCAACTCAACCGGTCGGCAGTCTGCGAAAGTTCGTTATGACCGGCGCAGTCCGCGATCACGACGCCCGGCACATCATCAGAAACCACTGCGGATCGATTTGTCGGTAGAGGCATTCGCCCTTTTTCCATCCGGACGGGTAGCCGTTCAGGCTATCCAGCACTTGCTCTGGAATTGCCGAAAAATTCGGGGTCCTTTTGCCTGGCTCAGGCGGGTACTCGAGGTAGCCGTCGGTGACGCGGACCGGGACCGGCGTGTGAAATAGCGCTTTCCAGATCATCGCGTCGCCGGGGAATCGAAGGGCCAACGCCTCCGTTCGATCCACGAAGAAGACGACCTTCAGACTCTCTTGTTGGCGCCTGGCAAATCGTCCTTCTGGCGTTGCGACATCAATGGCACGAATTCGCTCAACGGCATCAGGGGCATAAGGATCACGAGGCCAAAATGCTCCATGGGGGCCAATCCAATCAACGCTCAGAGCCTTTTTCACGTTCTGAACTTTTGCGGTTTCGTCCCACAACACACGGTGCTGCCCCGGCCGTGGCTCCGGTGCGGAGTAGTAGGTCCGTACGAGGAATTCGAACTCCGCGCGGTGGGCCTTGAAATGCGCGATCAGTTCTTCATCGCGAGGGAGCGGGTTGAAGAAATAGGTTCGCGTGGCAGCCCCAACGGTGAAGAACAAACCGGCACTGGTCGCCACTTCCATCGCCAGCCAAGCGCGAAACGCTTTGCTGCGCCACCCCTGACCTATGGCATCTCGGCCATTGCTTCGCCACGGCGAACGCGTGATTTGCCACCACAGCGCCAGCGTGGCAGCGATGATCAGATAGCCGATCAGCTCACGAATCATCCCGTCACGCCCCCCCTCACCACCCGCAACAGCACGGCCACGCAGACAATGAAGCCGACGCCGGGGATCAGCGCGAGCACGGCGAGGAAGGCGCGTTTGGCTTCGCCCCAGTCAAGGTCTGCGGTGCTGCGCCAGACGCCCCAGGCGCCGATAAAGCTGACCAAGAGCATGAGCACCTTGAGGCCGCCGCGCCCTACTGATGGTGCTGCCGTCAACAGCACGGCAAGGCTCAGCGCGCCGATCACAAGCGCGACATGGCCACCGTGAAAGGCGCGGCGGGGTGCATCGTCAGACTCATCCGCAAGATCCGATTCGGACTGTGCCGCCGACGCGGGCATCGACGTCGCCCGCGACGCAACGGCCGGCGCTGGTGGCGGGGTGCGCGCGGCGTGGCGGGCCTTGAGCAGCGCGGGGAGGTGCTTGATGTCGGCGCCCAGTTCGCGCGCCAGCGCCAGCACTTCGGCGGACTCGGCCGGCGTGGGCGTGAGCAGCGCCAGCGCCTCCGGTTCTTCGACGCAGAGCTTGGCTGCGCGGGTGCGGGCGAGTTGCATCACCGCCTTGGCGGCGATGTCGTCGCGCGGCGTACCGATCTCGTCGTACAGGCGCACGGCAAGCCAGAACAGTGCACGCGGGCTGCCCAGCGCGGCTGCACGCATCAGCAGTTCCGGCACGCGGGCCTGGTAGCGCAGGCTGGTCGGGTCGCTGCGCTTTTCGATCCTGTCGGCGCCGGGCGGACGGCGCACGCTCTTTTCGTAGAGGAACTGGGCGAGGTAGTTGAGACCATCGACATCGTCCGCGGCCGCTGCGGCTTCCAGCAAGGCGATGCCTCGCTCCATGTCGATCGGAAAGCCACGCCAGCCGCGCAGCAGGCCTTCACCCAGCAGCGCCTGCGCCAGGCTTTGCCCCTGAGCGGCGGATCGTTCGAGCCACAGCAGCGCGAGCTTGCCCGAGCCCGGCACCGCCGCTTCCTTCGCGTGCAGGAAATCGATCGCCAGCTTGCATTGCGCCTGCGCGCTGCCCGCCTCGGCCCGTGCCACCAGCGCGGGGTCGATGCCCATCGCGGTCGCCGCGGCAGCGGTGGCGGCATCGGGCGGCGTCGCTGGCACAGCGCCACCGCCCCCCGCCGCAGGTGCCGGCGCACGCTGCAATTCGGCGTCAACATAGGCGACCACATCCGCCGCCACGCGCAGGCCCGCCCGCAGGCGCGCCTGTTCTGCCGCGAGGGGCGGCGGCACCTTCTTCAGGCACCAGTCGACGCGCCGATCCTTGGCGGGTCGATACCGCTGAACTGCGCCAGCGCAGCCCCCAGCGCGGGGTGTGCCGGCGTCATGCGGCCCTGCGTGACCATCAGGCCCCACACCAGCGAGGCCTCGGCCTCACCGCGCGGCACAAGGCGCCGGCACTCGGCCCACGCGGCCGCCCAATCCTTGCGCGAGAGCGCATCGTCCAGCCGCGCAGTGCGCGTGTGGGCGCCAATGGCCAGCACCTCGCCGTTGGCCAGATACACCGCGCCGTTCTGGCCATCCATCACATGCAGGCCAAGGTCGTTGGCCTGCACCACAAGGTGGTTGAAGGCCACCTCAAAGCTATCGTCGCGCGCCCACAGGCCGATGTTGTAGTAGCGATCGTTATCCGGGTGCTTTTCGAGGATCTCCAGCCCGTGGTCGTACATGTCGCAGTCACCGTCTTCGGTGTTCGGAAAGCGGGCATCCAGCGCGCGCGCAAGCGCCAGGAAGCGAGGTTCGGGCTGGGCGCCGGGCGCCGCCTGCACCGCGTCGAACTGGGCTTGCGCCTGCATCACATCGGTGGGCAGGGGCAGATCTTCGGGCTGGGCCCAGACAGTCAGCGTAAAGCTCATGGCATGGGGGTCGAATGTTGAGCAGCGCGCATGGTAGCGGAGCCGCCCGGCGCTGGGCTACGCCGCGTTTGGGCGGCGCTGGATTGCCTTGTGGAATGACGTGGCCCCGGGCTTCGACACCGGGCGCGCCTCGCCGTTGAACGTGGGGCTACAGGGGTACAGCCAAACCCCAATCCAGTGGATAGTTGCCCAGCGCCACATGGCGGTGAAACGACGACCAGGGCCAGTCGGCAACCTGCTTTACCAGTCTGTGTTTGACCGGGTTCCAGTGCAGGTATTCCAGGTGGTGACGACGATCCGCCTCGTCGCGCAACAGATGTTCCCAGTAGCGGTGTTGCCAGAGTGTCCCGCAGGCCTTTTGGGCACGGCGATCGGTGAGCCACTCGGAGCGGAAGTACGCGCCGCCGCGGGCACGGATGACGTACGATTTGATCAGGCGTCAACGGGTTGAAAAGTCAGCATCGCCCTCCGGCAGCGTCCAGATCGCATGCAGGTGGTCCGGCAACAACACCCAACCATCGATCCGGAAGGGGCGCTTTGCCCCGCACCGTTTCAATTGCCGCTCGCAGCGCCTCGCGTATCGCGGCGTCGGTCAGAATCGCCTGCCGCCGCTCCGTCACCACCGTGAAGAAGTACGACCCACCCGCCACGTTTGCACGCCGGTACCGCGCCATCGCGCTGGCTCCGAAAAAATGACCGTTAAAGCGTAGTGCGGGTTAGCCAAAGGCGTAACCCGCATTTTCACGGCTCGCGAATTTGCAGCCGTTTTCTCCGCGCGGGTACGCCTGCGGCGGACCCGCCCTACCTGGCTGCGGAGGCCTGGAGCCAGAAGCAAATCGCGGGCTGAAGGCCCCGTCAACCGATTCGCCCGAAGTCCGACCAACGGCCAGTTCATAGCCCGGACGGAGCGCCGAAAAATCCGTGGTGGGGTTTATCTAGAAGCACAACCGCATCTCCCGGATTCCGGCGTTAGGCCAGCATCCAGCTACGAAACTCCGACATTCTTCCCTCCCCCACTGAAACGCATGGCAGTGCAGAGGTATAGGGTTCAGACGCGCGCAGCGCGACGGTTGCGAGCACTGTCTGAGCTCCGAGCGACAACGAGGGCGAGTTACGCAAACACCCGATGCTTCGCGCAGTAAAGGGGCGCAGGCGAGGTTGCGCAAAGCATTCTTAGCGCCGCCGGAGCCGGCCGGCCGAGCAAAGCCTGCCGTGGAGGGTTGAAGCAGGGGCCGCTTCTTTGGTTCCTTTCCTGTCAGCACAAGAAAGGAACCCGCCCGCCGGGGCGGGCCTGATGTCAGCGGGAAGACCAGCACCACGCCACACTGCAATCGAAAGTCAGCTACGGACGCTTGGGCTTCTCAAGCCCCGCCCAACCTACCGGCCTGTCACAGCCCGACCGCCTTGCGAACGAGGTCGCCGACAATTGAGAAGAGCATAAACAGTACCGTTGCCGCGGCTAAGGTCACGTGTGCGAGAACGAACCTCACGCTAAGCGGCGCCGTAGAGAACTCGCGTTTCGAAATTTCTGTTTGGTTAGTCTTCTCAAGCTCGTCTGGATATCGTCGGCAAACCAATTTATGCGCCAGGAACGCACTCCACGAGACCGCAAAGCCGCTCGCGAGACAAACTGACAACGACAAGGAAAAGCCTGACGCACCAATGATCAGCCCCGCCAAAATCGAAATTGCAACGATTCGAGGGCCCCTCAAGAATATCCAATGCACATTAGCCGCCACCGATGTAAGTGCCGATAGTCTAATCCGTTGGACTAAACATCATGTACGTCAGCGACTGAAGCGATCCCTCATCCCTCGCGGCATGGATTGAAAGGCTCTCCATCCAGTTTGGGCATTCGCGTCGCTGAGGAGCCGTCGAGCGGTTCTGAGCGACGATGAAGCCGCCCGGCGCAAGAGCACGCAAGCCCAGGCGGAGACCAATCGATCTACAGGAACATGCCGCCCGAGGCTTCGATGCGCTGTGCGTTGACCCAGCGGGCGTCGTCCGAAAACAGCGCAGCGACGAGGTCGCCGATGTCGTCGGCCTGGCCGACGCGGCCGAGCGCGGTTTGCGAGGCGACGAAGGCGTTGAGCTGGGCGTTGTCGCGTACCGCGCCGCCGCCGAAGTCCGTTTCGATCGCGCCGGGGGCAAGTACGTTCACCGCGATGCCGCGCGGGCCGAGTTCCTTTGCCAGGTAGCGCGTAAGCACCTCGACGGCGCCCTTCATCGCCGCGTAGGCGGCATAGCCCGGCAGCGCGAAACGCGCGAGGCCGCTGGAAACGTTAAGGATGCGGCCGCCGTCGGCGATCAGCGGTAGCAGCGCCTGAGTCAGGAAGAACACGCCCTTGAGGTGGATGGCCATCATCTGGTCGAACTGCGCTTCGCTGGTGTCGGCAAAGACCGCATGGGCGCCAGCGCCGGCGTTGTTGAAGAGGTAGTCGAAGCGCTCGCGCTGCCACCGCGTTTGCAGTTGGCGGCGCACTTCGGCCGCGAAAGCGGCGAAGGATGCGCTGTCAGCCACATCCAGCGGCAGCGCGACTGCGCGGCCGCCCAAGGCTTCAATCTCCGCGACCACTGCGTCGGCTTCCGCCTGCTGCGTGCGAAAAGTGAGGATCACGTCGACGCCACGCGCAGCGAGTTTGACTGCGGCGTTGCGGCCAAGGCCGCGGCTGCCGCCGGTGATGAGTGCGATTTTGCGGGTCATGGTGGATCTCCTTCAGGTCAGGGCGCGCCGGCATGTGGCGCGATGGAGAGATCTTATTGATTGCGACCTTCCGGATAAATCAGCCATCCACGATTAAACTGTTCAATATTGAAGAACAATCAGCGCAGCCCGATGGATCAACTGGACGCATTGCGGATCTTTCTGCGAGTGGCCGAGATGGCCAGCTTCACGCAGGCCGCGCAGAGCCTCGGCTTGCCCAAGGCGAGCATTTCAACGGCGGTGCAGCGGCTCGAAGCGGAGCTGGGCACCCGCCTGCTCCACCGCACGACCCGACGCGTGCAGATGACGCCCGACGGGCAGACCTTCTACGAGCGCAGTCGCGATCTGCTGAGCGACATCGAAGAGCTGCAAGGCATGTTCCGGCAGGGGGCGACGCAATTGCAGGGCCGCTTGCGTGTGGATATGCCAATGGGCATCGCACGCGCAATCGTGATGCCGCAGTTGCCGGCCTTCATGCAGGCGCATCCGGGCCTGCAGATCGAGTTGAGCAGCACCGACCGCCGCGTCGATCTGGTACGCGAGGGCTTTGATTGCGTGCTGCGCGTGGGGCCGCTTGGTGATTCAAGCCTGGTGGCGCGGCCGCTCGGCCGCTACCGCATGATCAACTGCGCCAGCCCCGCCTACCTCGCGGCCGCCGGCGTGCCACAGTCGCTCGACGACCTCGCCCGCCATCGGCTGGTGCACTACGCATCGTCACTTGGCGGCAAGCCGGCGGGTTTCGAATACACCACCGCGCAGGATGACGACACCCCAAGCTTCGTCGCGATGCAGGGCGCGCTGACGGTGAACAATTCCGATGCCTACCAGGCCGCCTGTCTTGCTGGTTTCGGCCTGATCCAGGTGCCGGAACCGGGCGTGAAACCGCTGCTCGACACCGGCGCGCTGGTGGAAGTGCTGCCGCAGTTCCGCGCCGCGCCGATGCAGGTCTCCATCCTCTATGGCAACCGCCGCCATGTCTCGCAGCGTTTGCAGGTGTTCATGAACTGGCTCGCCGGGATTGTGCAGCCGCATCTGCGCGGCTGATCAGCGCAGCTCGCTTGCGCTGGCGCTATGGCTGCGCTGGCCGCAGCACACATTCCATCAGCGCGTTGTTCTGGCCGGACCAGGCGGCAAAGCCACCCATGCGGCCCTCGCCACCGCGGATGAATTCAAGGTCGGACCAATTCACGAACAAAGCCCCACGATCCGCGTCGCCGGGGTCGCTCCAGGCAAGGCGCAGGTAGTGCGCACGGCAACGTTCGCAGGCGTTCACTCGCCGTAAGCTGAGCCGGCGTTCGCGCCGGTCCGGACCGGTGTAGTGGGCGAGCCCGCCGCCGGCGATGCTGAGGTGATGAGATCCGTCGATCGCCGTCCAGTCACAGTCGACCGCGCTGTAACGGGCATCGAGCCAGGGCGTACCCGGTGTCGGCGGCTCGCCACCAATTGGCTCATCGGCGCGGAAGGGGCCGAAGTGGCTGAGCTGTTCGGTGTGCCAGGCCTCGGCGCGCACCGCCAATCGGCCGCCCTCGTCGCGCTGCATGTCGGGGGGCATGCGTTTGCGGATCGCGGCGAGCACGCCCTCGCATTCGCCACCATGGCAATCGAGCACTTGCCAGCCCGAAGCGTCGGCGGCCGATTCCGTCACCACAACGTTGGCCGCCCGCCAGCTGGCTGCGTTGTATTCAGCAGCCAGAACCAGCGCGGGCGTCATCAGCAACGCGCAAGCGGTTAACCCGCGTAGCAGCGAAGCACTTTCTCTTCGTGCGCTCACAGCCAGTCTCCGCTCAAAACGAAAGGCGCCCAGAAGTACGGATGCGCCCACGGGCGCGCGGGGTCGGCCGCTGCGGCCTTGGGCGCCGCAGCCCCTGCGACGGAGGCGCCGCGCGCTGAATCGTCGGCTGCGGCATTCGCTGCACCGCGCAGCAGGCCGAGCTGTGCCGTGCGCAGCGCGTTCGCGCGCCCTGCTGCGTGTCCGGCGTAGAACTGCTGCATCAGCGCGGCGGTGCTTGCGTCGGCCACAGGCCAGAGGCTCGCGAGCACGCTGCGCGCGCCCTGCCGGCGCACGGCGGCGGCAAGCCCTTCGACCTCGGCACCGTTCTCGTTGGTGCCACCGCCATTCGCGGTGTTGCAGGCGGATAGGGTGAGCAGTTGCAGGCTCAGGTAATCCATCGCCGCGAGTTCGCGCAGGCTGATCGTGTGTCCATCGCCCAGCAACAGCACCGAGTTGTTCGAATCCCCCGGGCGGAAGTCGAAGTGGCTGGCGATGTGCACCACGTTGTAGCGGCCGGACAGCGCATCTTCCAGGCCATCGCGGTCGAAGTCGGCATCGAGCTTCACCTCGCCCGGAAGGGTGCCGTCCGGGTTTTTGGCATCGCGAACGATGCGCGCCAACTCGCTTGGTACCGCCGGCAGGGGCTTGAAGCCGGCGGCGCCGCGGGCTGCGCCCAGCCCTGCGACCTGCCAATCGGTGAGCGGCCCGCTTGCCGGCACGCCGCCAGCCTGCAGCCAGTGGGCAAGTCCGAAGCGTTCGATGAGGAACTGCTTGCCGTCATGCAGCGCGGCGAATGGCAGGTAGCGCAGCGATTCGGTGAGCGCCAGCACCAGCGTGGTCGCCCTGGCCTGCGCCAGCTCGGCCGCCACAGGGGCAATCAGCACCTGATGCAGCGCCTGCGCGGCCGGCAGCACATCGGCGCGCGCCTCGATCGCCTGCCGCAGCGCGGCGATGCGCCGGTTGAGCTCGACGCGGCTGATCGCCACCTCGCGCCCGAAGCTGCCGCGCCCGGTGGCCAGCACGATCGCCAGACGCTGCTCACCGACGATGTAGGACAGCCCCACAGCCCCCGGGTCGCGCCGCACCAGTGTTTGCAGATCGCTGCCGCGATGCAGGATCTCCTCGCGTTCAGCCGCCGCGGGTGCGAGCTTGAGGCCGTTGACCCACTGCTCGAATTCGACCTGCCACTGCACTTGCCGCAGCTTCAGCGCCTGCAGCCGCACAAGCTCGGTGTCACCCAGCTTCTCGCCGGTGCGCTGGCGCCGTTGCAACGCCGCCAGTTCCGTGGCCTCTGCCACGCCGCTCGCGACGAGTGCATCGCCCTGCTGCGCCGCCGCCTTCTCTGCGCCAACGAAGTCCGCCTGGGTGCGCTGCACATCCGAGCGCTGCACCAGATCGGCGAGTTCGACTTCCTTGAGCATCGTGAGCACCTGTTCGGCTTCGGCGAGCCGGCCGAGGTCGACCAGCCACGCCGCCAGTTCGCGATAGGTGGCACCGTTCTCCTGCATCAGGCTGCGCTGCAAGGTCGGGTCCAGCGTGCGTGATTGGCCGCGGATGCGCTGCATCGCGTTGACCGCCTGCTTGCCGATGAACACCGCCTGCTCGGTACGCCCCGCGGCGCGGTAGCGTGCAGCGAGCAAGGCGCCGGTCTGGAATTCGATCTGCGGCACACCAGCCGCACGCGCGATGGCGAACGCGCGTTGCGCAAGCGACAGCGCCTCGGCCGCTTCGCCCCGCGCTGCGAGCACGCTCGCGAGGCGTGCCATCGTGTCGGCGGTACGGGCATGACCAGCGCCCAGCGCCTGTTCGCGAATCGCAAGCGCTTCGCGGTAGTGCTGCTCAGCGGCTCTGCCGTCGCCCTGCAACTGCAGCAGCCAGCCGAGGTTGTGCAAGGTGTCGGCGATGTCGGCATGGCCAGCCGGCAAGGCGGCACGGCGGATCGCCAGCGCCTGCTCGTACCAGGGCCGGGCGGCGTCGAGCTGACCGGTGCGACGCAGGATGTCGCCGATACTGCTCTGCGCACTGGCGATGAAGGGGTGGCCCGGTGGCAGCACCCGCTCGCGCATCGCCAGCGCGTCGCGATAGCGCTTCAGCGCGAGATCGTTCTGGCCCAGGTTCTCGTACGCATAGGCCAGCTTGCTGAGGCTGTTGGCGGTATCAGCGTGATCGGGTGGCAATACCTTGCTGCGGATGTCGTAGGCACGCTGGTAGGTGGGCAAGGCCCGATCGAAGTCGCCCAGCACCCGGTAGAGGTCACCGAGGTTCGACAGGTCCGTCGCCACATCGGCGTGCACCGCACCGTGCAGTTTCTCGTCGATCGCCAAGGCGCGCTTCAGATGCAGCGCGGCATCCTCGTGGCGGCCCAGCGTCTGCTCGACGAGGCCAAGCCCGCTGAGCGCTGCGCTCAGCGCGGACGGGTCGGCACCCGGCGCGGTTTCGAGGATGCGGATCGCGTCGCCGTAGGCCTTCAGCGCCGCCTCATATTCGCCGATGCGATATTGCAGCACGGCACGGTTGCCGGCGATCGTACCGGCCAGTGCGGCATCCGGCCCGCCTTGCAACAGCCCGACCGCGCGCTGGTAGAAGGCATCGGCCTCGGCGTAGCGCCCCAGCTTCTCGCTCGCCACCGCGGCGTCGTTCAGCAGCAGCGCCTGCGTTCTGGCGTCGCGATCCGCGGCAGCTTCGAGCAGTGTGGTCGCGCGCTGCAGCGCTTCGTCGTAGCAGCCCTTGTCGTACAGCGCGAGCACGCCGGTACGGCCCGCCGCCGCGGTGGCCGCCTCTTTCGCGCATTCGGGCTTGGCCGCCGATGCCGGGCCACAGGCCAGCACGCTCAACGCGCCGAGCACCAGCACGCCCCGCCGCAAGGGCGCAGGACGCGCCGAACGCTTGCCGGTGTCGCGCGTCATGGGGTGCTGAACTCCAACATGTGGATCACCGTGACGACGGAAGAACCGGGGTTGTCGCACTGCGCGTCCGCTGGCACGGCCGGCGTTTCGGCGTCGCACGCCTCGGCGGGCGCCCAGCTGCGCACCGGTGACGCGATCGTTTCGATCTGCGCCGCTGCCACTCCTTGCGCAACGAGGAAGTCGCGCACCAGATCGGCACGGTGCCCGGCTATGCCGAGCCGGTACTCGTCGGTGCCGGATTCGTTGGCGTGCCCTTCGATCCTGATCGGCCCCACCAGCCGACGGCTTTGCGCGAGTTTCGCCAGCTGCATCAGCGCCTGTCGCGCGTTGTCGCTCAGCTGGTTGGCATCCGCCGCGAATGGCGTATCGAGCGTGAGCGTGATTTCGCGCGGTGTTTCATCCGGGTGGGCGGACTTGGCCCGCGCCGCCGCTTCCGCCTTTTGCCTCGCGGCAACTTCGGCAGCGCGGCGTGCGCTGTCCTGCTTCTCGCTGCCCTTCGCCGCTTCGGCACGCGAAATCGCGGCGCGCGCTTCGCGTTCTGCCTGCGCCTTGCGCGCGTCCGCATCCGCGGGATCGGCCGCATGCGCAGCCACCGCGCCAAGGCTGGCGGCGAGGCTCAACAGCCGCAGGCCCTTCCCCACTCGAACGATGTTCATCCACGCCACCCGATTCAATTGCCCTCGTTACCAACGCCGGGCGACGCAGCCGGCCGCTGCGTCGGCGCACCGCTCAGCCCGCAATGCCCCAGTTCCAGCCCCTTAAGCGGCACCAGCGCAGCGCCAAGTCCCGACAGAGACTGTAGCGAATCCAGCCGCGGCACGCGCAGGTTGAAGGCCATGTCTGGCAAGTGCAGCGCTACGGCTTGTTTGCCGTGCGCCGCCCGCGCGGACGCTTTGTTCTTCGTAGGTACCGGCGCTGCCGCCGAAGCGTTGCCCACGCCCAGCGCCATCATTGCCATCAAGCTCACAACGCCCACACTCCGCTGAACCGTTACGCGCACCTCGCACCCCCTGCCCGCCGCCCAAAGTGGCAGCCACGCGCACTAGGACGCCACCATCGCGCGATCGTCAGGCACGCGTGATGCGAACCCTGCGAGGGCCAGCAGGATCAACGGCCACTCCAGCCACGCATGCATGCCGGCCGCCACCGCGTACAGCCCCCGCGCAGCAGGGTAATCGGCGATGAAGTAGGCCAGCAAAGCCGCACTGACACCCAGCACCAGCGGCCGCAGCGGCATGCCGCGCCAGGTGCTGCCGATCGCGCGCGGCATCAGATGGATCACCGACAGGTAGTGCAGGCACTGCGCCCACACCAGCGCCGGCAGCATCGCGTCGGCCCAAGCGGGCGCATGCTGCTGCAGCCAGCAGAGCTCGGCCGGCCGCATCGGCCCGCTCGCCGATGGCGCACCGAACAGCATCAGCGCAGCAAACAGCAGCAGCGGCGCGCCGAACAGGGCCATCAGCACAGGCCGCGCCGGCCACGCGCCGATGCGCGCGTGAGCAGGCGCGAGCGCAACCGGGGTGAAGTTGTGGGCAATCGCGAGCAACGCGAGTAAGCCCAGCACCTGCGGCGTATCCGCAAGCCAAAGCAGCGCAATCGGCACGCTCAGCGCAACGGCCACGAACAGCAGCCTGCTGCGCGCCGACAGGCGCGGCGCGAGGCCCAGCGTTGCCAGCAGCGCGAGCGCCAGTGTCGCCGCATCGCAGGCCGCGGCGGTGGGTGCATCGATGCGGCCGAACCACAGCGCCAGCCGCGCCGACGCCTGCAGCAGCAGCGCCGCCAACAGCCCCACCCACACAAAGCGCGGCACGCGATCGCGCCAGAGCGGCCAGACCCAGGCCATCTCCCACATCACATGCGGCAAGCCGAACACCGCCAGCGCCACCAGATACAGCGCCGCTGGCTGCCAAAGCGCCAGTACACCCAAGGCGGCCGCGCAGGGCAGCCACAGATGCTGTTGCCACCCCTTCATGCCAGCGCCGCGCCCAGCCCGACCGACATGACGTTCGCCAGCAGCGACAGCGCGAAGGCCGCACGCCACGGAATGCCGGCAAGCCAGTGGAGCATCGGTGCCTCGGCGGCGATAACCAGCGCTTCGATCAGCACCACGCCGGCGAGGTAATCGTGCGCACCGAAGTTGCCGATGGCGTGCCAAGCCAGCGGATGGGTCACGCAACTGGGCAGCACGGCCGCGGCGATGCGCCACGCAGGCCCCCGCCGTGCGCGCGCTGTTGCCGCGAGGACGATCGGCGCCTCGATCAGCAAGCTCACGCCAAGCGCGGCGGCCTGGGTCGGCATGTACGGGACGCCTACTGGAACAGCTTTCGCCAGGCACTCACCGGCTTCAGGGTGCTCGCTGGCACCGGGTGTTCCGGCTCACAGCTCACGACCGGACGCGTCAGCGTGCGCCGGCCCTGGAAGTAAGTGCCCTTGGTGTCGAGCTGGTGGTTGCAGACGCCGTCGAACCGTTGCACGCGGCCGTCGATCGACACCTCGGCAACGCAGCGCTGCCCGACCGCCACACCTTTGCAGAAGCGGTCCGCCAGCACCGGCGGCTCGGCGCACAACCAGCCCTGCGCGCGAACCGTTTGCGCGGCGGAGTCCGAGCGTGCAGCCAGGGCACACACATCGGCATCGGCTTGCCAGGGGCCATCCGGAATCGCACGCTCGATGCGCGGCGCGGGTTTGCGCACGCAGTGCAGGTCGATCTGGTAGTCACGGCGATTGAGGTCGCGTTCGCAGACGCCCGGCCCGCCGCCCTCGAAGGCATTGCCCACGATCTGGCAGGCCGCGTCGACGCGCCGCCCCTCGCACCATTCGTCGGTGCGGTCGTAGGCGCCGGGGTTGTTGCGGAAGCGTTCGGCGGCATCGGCCGCCTGCGGCGGCAGCACGTCTGCGTTTGCGACGAGGTGCCATGCAAGCAGCGCGAGCGCGCAGAGGATTCGTTTCATCGGACCTTCTCCTTGATCTGCCTCGCGGTTCGCCACGCGCCCGCGCCGCTTAGGGCTTGAATTCGACGCGCACGCGGCCCGGTTTGGCAACGATGCCGAGCGCCTGGAACTGCGCAACCAGCGCGTCGCTGAGCGGCGCAGCAAGCTCCGTGTCCACCGTGTAGACGGCGCCCGATGCGTAAATGTCAGCCTGCACGCCCTCCGCCCGCAACGCACCGACCAGCGTCTCGGCACGCATGCGCGGCGCCGGGCCGCGCACCTCGAACTGCGCAAACGCACCACGCCAGATCGGCGGCTCGCCGTAGGTCACCACGTCCGGCGCGGGTGTCGGGTTCTCGCGCAGCACGACGAGCCCGATCGCGGCAGCAGCCAGCGTGGCCGCAAGCGCGTAGCCCCAGGCAGGCAGGCGACGACGTTTCAGCAGGCCTTCGCGGCGCAGTCGGAACAGCAGTTGTTCGGTGGCATGGTCGTCGTCAACCGCGGGCGGCGCTTCTGCGCTGGCCTCGTTGAGAATCACGCGCCGCAGCGTCTGGGCTTCGCTGCGCGCATCGCGTGTCGTCGCCTGCCCTGCCAGCTCGGCAAGCCAGCGGTCGAGATCGTCCGGGGGCTGCGTCATCAGTCCTCCTCCACGATCAGCGCACGGCAGGGTTCAAGAAATTCGCGCAGGCGCTTGCGGCACTGCGAGAGGTATTCGCGCGTGGCGGCCTCGGTGCGTTCGAGAAACTGCACCACGTCGCGCACGCTCCAGCCATCCAGCGCGGCGCGACGCAGGGCTTCGGCCCGCTCGGGGTGCGCACGGCCGAAGGCGGCAAAGCCGGTATTCACGCATTCATCCAGCGCCGCCTTGGCGTCGCCGCCGGTACTGCATGCGGTTTCGTCGGCGACACGCCGCCAGCCTTCGTCGTCCAGGTGTTCTTCGCGGCGCGGCGCACGGGCCGCATCGGTCGCGAGGTTGCGCGCGATCTGGTAGATCCAGCTCGACACCGCCGCCTCGCCACGGAAACCTTCGGCATGGCGCACCACGCGAACGAAAACCTCCTGCAGCAGATCTTCAGCCAGATCCTGCTGCGCGCCGTGCCGGATCAGGAAGGCCAGCAGCGGGCGCCGCTACTCGCGGAACAGCGCTGCGACCGCACGCTCGCCATCGCGGCCGCCCGCCGCAATGGCGCCCCGCCAGGCGCGGTCGCGCGCGTTGCGTTCAGCGGTGTCCATAGCCGCCTTGTGATGTGATAGCCCAAGCACTCACTTCTGAATCGTCCAGTTGAAAACCTGCATCGAAGTGCGATCGCCCGGCGATTTCGGTGCGCCGACACCCCGCGTGGTGTAGTCAGCAAAGCCCGCGTCGCGGAAGGCTGTAACGTCATCGTCCTCGACGCCGCGCGTTCGGTCCAGCTGCTCGATCGGCGACTGTGCCAGGAAGGAAAAGTCCGCCCGCTCGCCCAGGTTGCGCGCCTGTACGGCGATCGTCACCAGGCGCTCCAGCCCCGTCGTATCGTCATTGATGTCGATCTCGAAACTGTAGCTGGCCTTCGCTTCGAGCCGGTTGCTCGCGCCGCCATACGGGAACAGCGCGCTGACGCCGTAGCTCGCGTCGAGATACAGCACCGTCAGATCGAGTGGCATCTGCCCTTCGTTGAGCAACGACACCTCAACCTTGTCACCAGCGCGCAGCACCGGGCTGCGCTCGGCGCTCAGGGGCAGCACCTTGCCGGCCCGCGTAATCTGCTTCATCGACACCGTGAGCTTGCCGCCGCCGTTGCGTTCGTTGAGTTGGCTTGCGATGCGCATCAGGTTGGTGGCGCGCGCCACGCCGTGCAGCGCGCTGACCAGCGTTTCGCGCAGCGCGTCGGCGCCCTGCGCCGGCTTCCACGCCAGCGTCAGCGAACCGCTGCGCAGTTCAGCCTCGCACCGCTGGCGCTCGGTAGCGGCCTTGCGCGCCTTGCAGTTGAGCCCCTGCAAGGCGGGCGGCACCAGCATCACGCGGTCGCGGAAGGCCATCACCGCGACGTCGCCGGTGTCCGGTGCCTTGAGCCATTCGATCTGCGCGCCGGCAATGCCGGCCTTCTGCACGGCGGTAATCGGCGCAAGTGCGGGGCAGTCGCCCTCGCAAGCCGTGGTGTCGACCACCACGCGCAGCTGGTACTGGCCGGCCACTTTCAGCAGCCGCGCATGCGCGCTAGCCGGAATGTCCTTCGCTTCGAGCAGCGGCTTGCCGTTCTGCGCCACCAGGGCGAGCGTGCTTGAAGACAGCGCAACGTTGCGCGCTTCGGCATAGCCGATCGCCGCGTCGCTCTTGTCGAGCGGGTTGGCGACGATCGCGAACAGCGAGCCTTCGGTGATGCGCGACAGGGCCCCGGCAGGAATCGTCGGCGTCGCGCCACGGTCGAGCTTCCACTGCTGGATCGGCACGGCGTCCTGGCCGAGCACCGGTGCATCGAGCTGGGTGCCGGAGAAGAGCGGCGTCACGCGCGTCTGGTTCATGCCGCCGTACTGGCTCAGCACATACTGCGCGAGCTGGCGGTAAGTCATCGCGTTGCCGGCTTCGAGCGCCTGCATCAGCGTGAAGCCGAACAGCCCGAAGGGTTTGCGCTCGGGGTGGCCGAGCGGCAATCGCATTTCGGGTGCGAGTTCGGTCGTTTGTGCCGCATAGAAGAACACACCCCCACCCTGCCCTTTGGCACTGGCGAAGGGGTCTGGCGCCGCGGCATCGCCCTTGCCGCGCGAGCGCACCGCATCGGCTTCGGCGCGGTCGAGCGCCTTGGCCGGCACGCCCAGCGCTTCGGGTGCGATGTGCCGATAGCGGATTTCCGCGGAGTCATCCGCACCGCGCACGAGCGTGGCGCTGTGGCAGGAATCGAAAACGCCCCACACGAAGGCGCCCTTGTCGATGATGCGGTCGACGGCGCGGCGGATCTCGAAATCCACCAGCGCGTTCTGCACCTTGCCGCCATCGTCGGCCTCGTCCCACTTGCCGATGTCACGCGGCAGGAAGATCTCGAACAGGCCGTCCGGCTCTTCGCGCCCTTCGGGCGTGTTGCGATCCGCCGGTTCCTGGCTGCCGTGGCCAGAGAAGTAGAGCAACACGTAATCGCCCTTGGCGGACTGCGCCGCAAGCTCGTCGAGCCCGGCAAGGATCGCGGCGCGCGTCGGCAAGCCGCTCGCGCCCGCCACGCCGTCCGCCAGCAAACGGATGTTGCGCGGCGCAAAACCGCGCTGCTGCAGGATGTCACGCAGGCGCTGCACATCGTTGCGCGGGCCTTCCAGCTGGTAGTTCTTCGCCAGCGACGGATACTCGGAGACACCCACGATCAGAGCGCGCATCTCGCGCGCCTCGGCGGGCATCAAGGGAATCAGCAGTGCCAATACGACACCGAATGCAAACCTGGCGATTCGCCCCACGAGCGACCTCCGGCGAGTTCATGGAACACGGGCGCCGGCCACCCCCGGCCAGCGCCCGCGCTGACAACCGCCGCCTGCGGTGCCGCCGGAAGGCAACACCACGGCGCGGAGCAGGCGATCAGTTGGTGATCATCACATACTCGTTGGCGATACCGCGGTTGCGCACGCGGATCGTGAAGGTGCCGGTCCAGCGCGGTGTCCAGCCGCAGACCATGTCGTCGGAGTTGTCGTCGTCCTTGCAGACCAGATTGCCGTTCTCGTCGTAGACATAGAGGTCGAGGTCCGAGTCGCCGTCGCCGCTGACCAGCACGCGGGCCGGTTCCTCACCGTTGAAGGTTACGTCGAAGGAGTCGACCTCACCGCCACCGACAACGGTGTGAATGCGGCCCGGGCCACGGTCGCGCCCGCGCGCCCCGGCCTTCGCCACATCGTCGGCCAGCGCGAGCACGTCCGGGCGACCTTCAGCCAGCGCCTTCGCGCGAGCCAGGATCGCATCCGGCGCATAGAGATCCGGCTTACCCTTGTCTGCCGCCGGCGTACCACCGCTGCGCTTGAGCGTCGCGTCGCGCAGGCCCGCTTCCTTGAGCATCTTTGCCGCAGTGATCAGCGCCAAGGGATCGCCACTGGCGTCGCCATAGCGCGTCAGCGCATGCGCCGTTGCGACGCGATCGACCGCCGCCGCCGCCGGGGTCGCCGCCGCATGCTTGGTATCAACGTTCGGCTTCTTCGTCGCCGCCGCAGTGGCGGACACAGCAAATGCAGCCGCCATCACGGCGATCAACAGCTTGCGGGTCATGGACATGGGTGGAGGCTCCTGTTCGCACGGCATAGCGCGCCTGGGTTCAGGCGCAAAGCGCCAAATTTATATTTATCGCTTAATTTAACAACAGGGCATCCGACCCTGTCATCAGATTCGCCAGCAAGGCAAGCTCATATCGGCCACAGCGGCTGGCCTCTTGAGCAGATTGAAACCCGTCTGGCGAACCTTGGTTACGACGGATCGGAGCCCGGAGCGTCAGGTCGCCAGCCGCCCCGCAGAGCGCACGCGGGCGAAGCACCGTCATTCAAGCTGTCCACGTCATCGCGGACGGGGTGATCCGCGTTGCCTGCTCAAGCGCCACCGTTGTCATCCGCCCGTCAACGCATTCCGAAGCCAGCCAAAGCCGGGCGCGGTGCTTGCCAACCACCAACGCAGTCATCCAACAAGAAAGATCAAACCGTGCCCGCTCTGCGCCTGCTTCAAATCTGCGCCACCAGCGCCTTGGTCGTCGCCAGTCTTCCGACCAGCGCGGAAGCCCTGCGCTGCGGCAACAATCTGGTGAGCCCGGGCGACACGAAGATGACAGTCATCCAGAAGTGTGGGGAGCCGGCCCGCAAGGACTATCTGTGCAAGCGACAGCGCAGCTACACGCGCCTTGCTGACGGCGTCGAAACGGAGCCGGTACTCGTCACCGTGTGCGATCAGGTCGAGGAATGGACCTACGACCCCGGTCCCGGCTCCTTCCTGACGGTGCTCCGCTTCGAGCAGAACGAGCTGAAATCGGTGCTCTACGGCGATCGCAGCAACTAAGGCCCGATCACCGGCCGGCCCAGCACGCGAGATCCGCAGAACACGCCGTTTGCGGATCGCACAAGGAAAAAACCGCCACTTTGTGGTGAAATCAGGACACGGGTCGGCCTGAGTGCCGCCCCTGTCCGCAAAATCGCCTTCGTTGGAATCAGCCACCCGAGCAGTGCCGGGGCGCAGCCCGGGCCGCGGACCAACCCGGCCATCGGCCGCCAAACCATCTGGAATCTGCTTTGTTGGCACTCAAGACTCTTCGCAACTGCAACGACGCCCGCTTAAAGCCGCCCAGAACGCTTCGCGTAATCCCCGCCCGCCATCCTGCGGAGCTGGGTAAGTGACGCAACCCGCAACCAGTTTGTCGGCGCACGACCTGGCGTGCGTGCGCGGTCACCGGACGCTGTTCGAGCACATCCATTTCACGCTCACCGCGGGCGAGTGGATGTACCTGCGCGGCAGCAACGGTGCCGGCAAAACGAGCATGCTGCGGCAGCTCGCTGGCCTGGCCCACCCTGCCGCCGGCAGTGTGCGCTGGAACGACGAGGACATCCGCGAAGCGGGCGACGCGTACCGCGAGGCCCTGCTGTTCCTCGGCCACCACTCGGCGCTGAAGGAAGACCTGACCCCGCTCGAAAACCTATGCCTCGCCGCCGCGCTGGATGGCCATGCACTGGATGAAGCGACTGCCTTGGTCGCCCTGCGCCGTTTCGGTTTGAAAGGTCGCGAGGAACTACCGGTGAAGTTCCTGTCGCAGGGCCAGCGCCGACGCGTGCTGCTGAGCCGTTTGCTGACGCGCAAAGCACGCCTGTGGATTCTCGACGAGCCGCTGGCCGCGCTCGACACCCGCGCGGTCGACCTGCTCGGCGAGGTGCTCGCCGACCACGTAAGCCGCGGCGGCATCGCGATCCTGACCAGCCACCAGGCGATTCCGCTACCTGGCGGCCGCGAGCTGATGCTGGAGGGCGTGGCATGAACGCGCTGCTGGCCGTAATCCGCCGCGACCTGCTGCTGGCGCTGCGCCGCAAGAGCGAGGCGCTGACCGCGCTGTTCTTCTTCGTCATCGTCGTAAGTCTGTTCCCGCTCGGCATCGGGCCAGACCCGAACCTGCTGCGCAAGATCGGCCCCGGCGTGCTGTGGGTCGCCGCGCTGCTGTCGACGCTGCTCGGGCTCAACCGTCTGTTCGCCGATGATTTCGCCGACGGCACGCTGGAGCAGATGGCGGTTTCGCCCACACCACTGGGCTGGCTGGTCGCAGGCAAGATCCTTGCTCACTGGCTGGTGTCGGGCCTGCCGCTGGTGCTGCTCGCGCCGATGCTGGGGCTGCAGTTCGATCTGCCGGTCGATGCGCTGGGCTTGCTGACGCTGGGCCTGCTGATCGGCACGCCGCTGCTGTCCATGATCGGCGCGATCGGCGCAGCGCTGACGCTGGGCCTGCGCGGCGGTGGCGCCTTGCTGTCGCTGATCGTGCTGCCGCTCTACGTGCCGGCGCTGATCTTCGGCGCCGGCGCCGTCGAAGCGCAGATTGCCGGCCTGCAGGCGGGCGGACATCTTTCTTTGCTGGCAGCAATGCTGGCTCTCTCGGTATTCTTCGCGCCGCTTGCCGTAACCGCGGCCATCAGGATTGCACTCGAATGAGCTTTCGCCTTATCAACTGGTTCCGATACTCCAGCCCCGCCACCTTCTACCCGCTGGCGGGCAAGCTGATCCCCTGGTTTACCGCGCTGGCGGTGCTGTTCGGCGTCGCAGGCCTTTGGGTCGGCTTTTTCGTCGCGCCGACCGATGCGCAGCAGGGCGAGGGCTACCGGATCATCTTCCTTCACGTGCCGGCCTCGTGGATGTCGATGTTCATCTACATGGTGATGGCGTTCTGGTCCGCAGTCGGGCTGTCCTTGAACACCCGCCTGTCCGGCATCATGGCGACCGCACTGGCCCCCACCGGCGCGATCTTCGCGGCGCTGTCGCTGATCACCGGCTCGCTGTGGGGCAAGCCGATGTGGGGCACCTGGTGGATCTGGGATGCGCGGCTGACTTCGGAACTGCTGCTGTTCTTCCTGTACCTCGGCTACATCGCGCTACGCGCCGCGATCGACGATCCGCGCCGCGCGGACCGTGCCTGTGCGGTGCTGGCGCTGGTCGGCGTGGTCAACATTCCGGTCATCTACTTCTCGGTGCAGTGGTGGAACACCCTGCACCAGGGCTCGTCGATTTCGCTGACCCGATCCCCGTCAATGGCGCACACCATGCTTTTGGGCATGCTGCTGGTCGCGCTGGCGGCGTGGATGTATTCGATCGCCGTCGCGCTGATCCGCGCACGCGCCATCATTCTTGAAAGGGAACGGCACACCGACTGGGTTGTCCGACTGCCGGAGCTGAACGCATGAACTGGAATTCACCTGCCGAGTTTTTCGCCATGGGCGGCTATGCACTGTACGTCTGGGGCAGCGTCATCGCCTGCGTCGTAGGCCTGGTCGGGGAACTCTG
Organism: Niveibacterium sp.; assembly: GCF_041909475.1. Classification (NCBI taxonomy): domain Bacteria; kingdom Pseudomonadati; phylum Pseudomonadota; class Betaproteobacteria; order Rhodocyclales; family Rhodocyclaceae; genus Niveibacterium; species Niveibacterium sp. The sequence continues at coordinate 36,250 of NZ_JAYRDJ010000020.1, forward strand.
GCTGCTGCGCCAGCGTCGCAACGCCATCCTGCAAAGCCTGCGCCGCGAAAGCCGGGCCAATGCCATTGAAGCTGAAGGAAACACCGCATGAAAGCCCGCCACAAACGCCTTGCGATCATTCTGGGCGCGCTCGCCTCGCTGGGCGTCGCGACTGCACTGATCCTCAACGCGCTCAACAGCAACATCGCGCTGTTTGTCACCCCAACCGAAGTGGCGGAAGGCAAGGCCCCGCAAGGTGCGGCATTCCGTGTCGGCGGGCTGGTGAAGCCCGGCAGCCTCAAGCGTGACGGGCTGACGGCGCGCTTCGTCGTCACCGACACTGCGAAGGACATCCCGGTGGCCTACACCGGCATCCTGCCCGACCTGTTCCGCGAAGGAAAAGGCGTGGTCGCGCAGGGCAAATTGACACCAAGCGGTGAGTTCACCGCCACCGAAGTGCTCGCCAAGCACGACGAAAACTACATGCCGCCGGAAGCCAAGCACGCGGTGGAGCAAGCCCACAAAGCCGGAGTCACGCTAAAACAATGACCCCCGAACTCGGACATTTCGCGCTGATCCTGGCCTTCCTGATTGCTGCACTGCAGGGAACGTTGCCGCTGATCGGCGCCCACCGCGGCGACCGCACCTGGGTTGCGCTGGCGCGACCGCTCTCGCAAGCGCTGTTCCTGATGCTGGCGACGAGCTTCGTCTGCCTCGCGATCGCCTTCATCAATGACGACTTCTCGGTGCGCTACGTCGCCGAACACTCGAATTCGCTGCTGCCGCCGATCTACAAGTTCGCCGCGGTATGGGGCGGGCACGAAGGCTCCTTCCTGCTGTGGCTGCTGATGCTATCGGGCTGGACGCTCGCGGTATCGCTGTTCTCGCGCAGCCTGCCGGATGACATGGTGGCGCGCGTAATTGGCGTGCTCGGCCTGGTCGCTGCCGGCTTCCTGGTGTTCGTGCTGGTCACCTCAAACCCCTTCGATCGCCTGATTCCCGCCGCGCCGGATGGCCGCGACCTCAACCCGCTGCTGCAAGATCCGGGCTTGGTGGTGCACCCGCCGATGCTCTACATGGGCTACGTCGGTTTCTCAGTGGTCTTTGCCTTTGCGCTGGCCGCGCTGCTGGCCGGTCGGCTGGACGCCGCTTGGGCCCGCTGGTCGCGCCCCTGGACGCTCGCCGCCTGGGTATCGCTGACCTTGGGCATCGCGCTTGGCTCGTACTGGGCTTACTACGAACTGGGCTGGGGTGGCTGGTGGTTCTGGGATCCGGTCGAAAACGCGTCCTTCATGCCCTGGCTGGTCGGCACCGCGCTGATCCACTCGCTTGCCGTGACGGAAAAACGCGGCAGCTTCCGCAACTGGACAGTGCTACTGGCGATCGGCGCCTTCTCGCTGTCGCTGCTGGGCACCTTCCTCGTTCGCTCGGGCGTGCTGACCTCGGTCCACGCCTTCGCGACCGACCCGCGCCGCGGCATCATGATCCTGATCCTGCTGGCGCTCGTGATCGGCGCCTCGCTCACACTGTTCGCCGTTCGCGCGCCGAAGAGCGGCCTCGGCGGCCGCTTTGCGCTGTTGTCGCGCGAGACCCTGCTCCTCTGCAACAACGTGCTGCTGGTTGTCGCCGCCGCCTGTGTGCTGCTCGGCACGCTCTACCCGCTGGCGATCGACGCGCTGGGCCTGGGTAAGCTCTCGGTCGGCCCACCCTACTTCAACTCGGTCTTCGTGCCGGTGGTGCTGCCGATCTTCCTGCTCGCCGCGGTCGGCCCGCTGCTGCGCTGGAAGGAATCGCCGCTGAAGGACCTGCTGCCGCATCTGCGTAACCCGGCGCTGTTCGGTGTCGCGGGCGCGATTGCGCTGCCGATGCTGGCTGGCAAGTGGACGATCGGCGCTGCGATTGGCAGCTTCTGCGCACTGTGGCTTGCCGCATCGATGGTGCTGCAACTGGTCAGTCGCCTGCGCACCGGTCGCCCGCCTGCTGCGTACTGGGGCATGCAGATCGCGCACTTCGGTCTGGCGATCAGCATCCTTGGCGTGGCATTCGTGAAGCATTACGAAGCCGAGCGCGACGTGCGCATGGCGCCCGGGGACTCCACGACGGTCGGCGGGCACAGCTTCAAGCTGATCGGTGTCAGCGAGCGCCAAGGCCCCAACTTCGTCGCCATGGTCGGCGAGGTCGAACTGTCGCGCGACGGCAAGTTCATCCGCACGCTGCGGCCCGAGAAGCGCCAGTACAGCACCTCGGGCATGCCGATGACCGAGACCGCGATCGATACCGGTTTCTTCCGCGATCTTTATGTCTCGCTCGGCGAACCGCTCGATGGCGGTGCCTGGGCGGTGCGGGTCTACTACAAACCCTTGGTCGACTGGATCTGGGGCGGTGCATTACTGATGGCGTTGGGCGGCGTCCTCGCCGCAAGCGACCGGCGTTACCGCCTGCGCAAGCGTGAAGCGCTGGCCGCCGAAGGAGCCCGCGCATGAAACGCGTCCTGCTGATTCCGATCGCGCTTTTCGTGGTCTTGCTCGGTTTCCTAGCCGTCGGCCTGAACAAGGATCCGCACAGCATTCCCTCTCCCTTGATCGACAAGCCCGCGCCCGCGTTCCGGCTGCCGCAACTAAGTGCCGACGGCAAGACCTTCGGCCCGGAGGACATGCGCGGCAAGGTCTGGATTCTCAACGTGTGGGCGTCGTGGTGCGTGTCGTGCCGCGACGAGCATCCGGTACTGGTGGCGTTCTCCCGGACCAATACGGTGCCGCTGGTCGGCCTCGACTACAAGGACAAGCCCGACGATGCGAACCGCTGGCTCGCGAGCTTCGGCAACCCGTACCAGATCGTCGCGGTGGATGCCGATGGCCGCGTCGGCATCGACTACGGCGTGTATGGCGTGCCGGAAACCTACGTCATCGATCGCAACGGCGTGATTCGCTACAAGCAGATCGGGCCGGTCACCCAGGAAGTCCTCGATCAAACCATCCTGCCGCTGATCCGGAAGCTCTCGACATGAAACGCCTGACCCTGATGTGTGCCGCACTCTGCCTCGCAGGTAGCGTGCTGGCAGGCGAAGCACGCCCGCTCGCCGAAGACCCGTTGGTCGAACAGCGCATGATCGCGATCAGCGAAGAGCTGCGCTGCCTCGTCTGCCAGAACGAATCACTCGCCGGTTCGCACGCCGAACTCGCTGAAGATCTGCGTCGCGAAATCCGGACGATGATCCGGGCCGGCAAGTCCGATACCGAAATCATGGATTTCCTCGTCGCTCGCTACGGTGACTTCGTGCGCTACCGCCCGCCACTGAAGGGCACCACGCTGCTGCTCTGGGGCGGCCCCTTCGTGCTGCTGCTGGGCGGCATAGCAGGCCTGCTGCTGTACCTGCGGCAGCGTAACGCGCAGACCGATGCCCCCCTTGACGAAGCAGAGCGCCGCCGTGTCGCCGCGCTGCTTGCCGACGCCGAAAAACGGAGCGTCTCTCAATGACCACCTTCATCATTGCCGCAGCCCTGATCGCCCTCTTCGCCCTCGCGCTGATCGCGCGCCCGTTTATATTGAGGCGCAAGCAGCGCGAAGAAGTCAGCATGGCGCGTCTGAACGCGCAAATCCTGCGCGACGAGATTGCAGCCCTTGAAGCCGAACGTAGTCGCGGCGCGCTGACCACTGCCGCGTTCGACGCCGCACGCGAAGACATCCACCGCCGCCTGCTCGAAGAAGGTGACGCCGCAGCCCCGGTGCAGCGCGCCAGCCGCCCCTGGCTTACGCTAGGTCCGGTCGCGCTGATGCTGCCACTGCTTGCCACGGTGCTGTATCTGCAACTGGGCACGCCGGCCGCTGTAACCGGCAATCCGCATGCGGCTGCAGCGCCAAACGGCATGCCGGACATCAACAAGATGGTCGAGAGTCTCGCCGCCAAGCTCGAGGCCAACCCGGACAACCCAACCGGCTGGGCAATGTTGGGGCGTTCGTACAAGGTCATGAACCGTTTCGCAGATGCCGCAGCCGCCTTTGAGCGCATCGGCCCCGCGCTGGAGCAGAACGCCGACTGGCTCGCCGAATACGCCGACGTGCTCGCGATGAATGCCGGCGGCAAGCTGGAAGGCAAGCCGGAAGCGCTGGTCAAGCAAGCGCTGCAAGTCGATCCGAACAATCTGCTCGCGTTGATGCTCGCCGGCTCCGGCGCCGCGGGTCGCCACGACTACGCAGCGGCCGTAGGCTACTTCGAGCGCGCGCTGCCGCAGGTCGCGCCGGAATCGGAAGATGCGCGCTTCCTCAAGGATGCAATCGCGCAGGTCAAGGGGCAGATGGGCGGCGCGGCGCCGAGCGCACAGGCCACGCCTGAACCCACCGCCAAGGCGGCTGATCCAGCGCCGGCCGGCAGCCAACGCTCGCTCGCACTCGCGATCGGCATCGCGCCGGCCATGAAGGCGGAAGTCAGCGGCAAAACGCTGTTCGTGATCGCCCGCGCCCCTGGCGAACGCATGCCACTGGCCGTGGTCCGCCGCAGCGCCGACACGCTGCCGGCGACCATCATGCTGGACGACAGCGCCTCGCTCAATGCGCAGCGCCCGCTCTCCAGCGTCGCCAAGCTTGAAATCGAAGCCCGCATTTCGGCGTCCGGCGTCGCACAAGCCGCCTCAGGCGATCTCTACGGCACCGCAAACGTCGCGGACGCCAGCGTGTCCGCGCTGGCACTTCAAATCGACCAACGCCGGCCCTGATCGTGCGGCGAGGGGGGAAACTCCCTCGCCTCGCCCTCTCTTGCAGGCAACGTAAAACCGACTGCATCTACGCCCCCCGCCACCGCTTCAAAGTGAGCGTGGCGGCGGTCCAGCCAGCGCGCGATACGCCACGCATCGGCTACCGATAAGCCACCTGCGCCGCGGCAATCACCGCGGATCTGCAGGGTAGTCGATACGCATCAAGCGCATCAACGACGCCCAGCGCCACACTAGCGCCCCTCTCCGCCAAGCGACACTGCCATGAACGATCTCCACGACCTCAGCGAACTCGACAGCGAAGACGCCCTGCCCGAACGCGAGGCCGCGACCAAACGCAGTACCTGGGTCAGTGTCGCGGTAAACATCGGCCTGACCATCTCTCAGGTTGTGGCGGGCGTGATCTCGGGCTCGCAAGGCCTGATCGCCGACGGCATCCACTCGCTGTCCGACCTGGTCGCAGATTTCGTCGTGCTGCTGGCCGTGCATCACAGCCAGAAAGCCCCTGACGACGATCACCACTACGGACACCAGCGCTATGAAAACGCCGCCTCGCTGGTGTTGGGCTTGTTGCTGCTGGCTGTCGGCTTGGGGATGATCGGCTCGGCGGTGCATAAGCTCGAAGCCCCCGAGAGCATTCCGAAGGTGCATTTCATTGCGCTGTGGGTTGCGCTCGGCGCGCTCGTGGTAAAGGAAGTGCTCTTCCGCTACATGCTGCATGTCGCGGAAAAAGTGCGCTCTAGCATGCTCGTCGCAAACGCGTGGCACGCGCGCTCCGACGCAGCGTCGTCGCTCGTCGTCGCGATCGGCATTGGCGGCAACCTGCTCGGCTTCGGCCTGCTCGACCCGATCGCAGCGCTGATTGTGGGCTTCATGGTTGCCCGCATGGGCTGGGGATTCGCATGGGACGCCCTGCACGATCTCACCGACCGCGCAGCGACCGAAGAGCAGGTCGCAGCCATCGCCGCCGACATCCTCGCCACCCCGGGCGTACTCGGCATGCACGAACTCAAGACGCGCAAGACCGGCGACATGATCCTCGCCGACGTGCACCTGGAAATCGACGGCAGCCTGACCGTCACCCAAGGCCACGACATCGCCCGCCAAGCAAAACTCCGCGTCATGGCAAATCATCCGGTGCTCTACCTGATGACGCACGTCGACCCCGTCAATACACCTGCCGGCACACACAACGCAGCGCAACTGAGCGGATAGAAGAACCCAAGCGCTGAAAGCGAAAAACCCGCCAGACGGCGGGTTTTTCTTGGGAAAGCTTGGGGCGACATACCGGGATCGAACCGGTGACACCTGGAATCACAATCCAGTGCTCTACCGACTGAGCTAATGCCGCCACTGGGTACTACTTTGCGTTGCTTGGTCCGCCCGACAGGACTCGAACCTGTAACCCCCGGCTTAGAAGGCCGGTGCTCTATCCAGTTGAGCTACGGGCGGGTTCTGTCCGAACGATTTCCCAAACTTCGCTGGTCGGGGTGGAGAGATTCGAACTCCCGACATCTTGCTCCCAAAGCAAGCGCGCTACCGGACTGCGCTACACCCCGAGAGGGCAAGAATATACATAACTAATGCCGGTTCGTCAAACATCATCTGTATATCCCCTTCAATTTGACTGGCGGCAACGTTTCCCCGAGCGCCTTGAACAAACGAACTTCCCCTCTGGCATTTCCTTGCGAGCCAAAGTTGATTCTGCTATTAACGCTGCTTTCTCACTTGGACCGAGGAAAGCCATCATGGCTGAGGAGATCTACCGCCACTTCACGCCCTACGAGCCGAGGAAGGGCGAGCAGTACATGAGCGCTAAACAGCTCGCCCATTTCCGATCGATCCTTGAGGCTTGGAAGCAGGATCTGCAGTCGGATATCGAGCGTACCGTCCATACCATGCAGGACGAGGCAACCTCTTTCGCTGACCCGAACGACCGTGCCAGCCAAGAATCAGACATCGCGCTCGAATTGCGCAACCGAGACCGCGAACGCAAGCTCGTCAAAAAGATCGACCAGACACTCGCACGTATCGACGCCGAAGATTATGGCTATTGCGACAGTTGCGGTGTTGAAATCGGGCTCAAACGCCTTGAAGCGCGCCCAACCGCAACCCAATGCATTGATTGCAAAACACTCGACGAAATCCGCGAGCGACAGGTTGCTCGCTGAGTCTTCGTAACAGAGGATCACCCCCCGGCGCACGCGCTTACGGTGGTGGCTCAAAAACAAGAAGGGCGCCCGAGGGCGCCCTTCTTGTTTGCTACGAAACGTACGAATCAGAACGTGTGACGAACACCGAACTGAGCACCCTTGCGATAGCCAAAGCCGCTGTTGGTGGCGTCCGCCACTTCATAGCCGCCCTTGACTTCATCGCTGGTGTTGATCTGACCGTAGACACCGTACAGCGTGGTGCGCGGCGACAGGTTGTACGTGCCGCCAAGACCGCCCTGTTGAGCTTTCTCGTTCAGATCGTTCTTGTCCTTCGAGTAGGTGTAGGACGCAAGCAGCGCGAAGTTGCCCATCGGCACGGTAGCGCCAACGAAGAAACGGTTGTACTTGGTCTTGTTGCCGTTGGCATCCAGCTTGGTGCCATCCTTCGGCTGCGAGTAGGCCGCAGTGACCTTGGCAGCACCGAAGTCCACCGCGCCACCGATATCAAACGACTGGATCGAGGCCGACGCGCCCTTAACCTTGGCGTCGCTGTAGTTGGCCATGATGAAGACATTCTTGCCCAGCTTCAGCTTCGGGGCGATCGAGTAGTAGCGACGGTTGCCCGCGTTCTCAATCGTTTCGTCGCCCGACAGCGACTTCGTGTACATCGCTTCGACACCGAACACGTCACCGAAGAACGGCGTCGTGAGGTAAGCAGCGTTGTCGGCACGAGCAACGATGTGCGTGAACACGTTGTTCGTCTCAGCGACGCCACCCAGACCGAACGGGTCGATGTAGCCAGCGTACATATTAAATTGCGGGGTGTACTGGCGACCGAAGCGCACTTCAGCTGCACCGAAATCCAAGCCAACCCAGCTCTGACGGCCCCAGGCCAGACCACCCTGGTTGCTGCCGCCGGTATCGGCCTTCACACCTGCTTCAATCTGGAACTTGCCCTTGAGGCCGGGGGTGATTTCTTCAACACCACGAACACCGAGGCGCGAGCCGTTCAGCTGGCCGCTGTCGAAACCTTGACGGTTGCCCTTGGTGGAATCGTAGTTGTCACCGCGCCACGAATAGCCTGCGTCCACCAAGCCGTACAGCGTCACGCTGGTATCGACGGCGAATGCCGGGGCGGCAGCCAGGCCGGCGATGGCCACAGCGATCAGTTTCTTTTGCATGCGATTCTCCTCTTAGTCTGAAGATGCGACGCCGGCGGAAACCCCCGAAGCCGTCGTCCTTCCTGCCTCTCAATGAGAGAGATGGGAGGATGTTGCGGGTGCAGCATTTTGGCGGCAAGGCAAAAGCCCGCTTTGGCAGCCCGGTACGCCAGAAATTGTTGCTCGAACACAACAAACGTCAGTATCTCGCGACGATCCGGTGTGGCGCCCGCGTGCTCGTCAGCGGAATCCGCGGGGTGAGTCGCACTCAAAACGCAACCGCAAGCGTGAAATGCAGGCGGAACTTCTTGTCTTCCTGGCCGTAGGCGACATCCAAGCCAAGCGGGCCGGCCGGGCTACGCCAGCGCCCACCGATGCCGTAGCCGAGTTTTAGGCGCATGTCCTGCCAGGTGTCTTTCGCATCGCCCGCATCCACAAAGCTCGCTACGCCCCACGGCCCGCTGACCCAGTAGACATACTCCGAGCTGAGCACCATCAAGGTCCGGCCACCGACGACGGCAGCGCCCTCTGCCACCCCCAGACTCTGATAGTCGTACCCGCGTACCGATTGCGACCCCCCTGTGCGGAACAGGAAGTCTTGCGGAATACCTTGGCGCGCAGGCGCGACGGTGTAGCCCCCTTCGCCACGCAGGATCAGCGTCCCGGATTCCGCCACGGGCCGGAAATACTGCGCGCGGCCGTATAGCCGCAGGAAGTTCTGGTCGGACAATACAGCGCGCGCGCCACCGCCGATCTGGAAACCGGCGCTGAAGCCACGGCGCGGATCGGCCGGGTTGTCGACCGAACGAACGTCTGCGCCATAGTTGAGCGTCAGCGCTGTACTGACCTGTTCCTCGGCCCCCTCCGGGCGGGTAATCTCACGCTGATAGTTCACGCTGACGCGGACGGTAGTGCGCTGGAGGGAGCGCATCCGCTGCACACCGACAGAGAAACGCTGAGTGACGAGATTCTGGATGTCTTCGTTCAGCCATGTGATGCCCGCGGCATCACGAAAACCGGAATGCGTCTGCGGCAAGAAGACGTCGGCAAATGCGGACTGGCGCTTTTCCTCAACCCGAAGCGAGCTGTTGAGCTCGAGCGCGCGCCCGAAGAGGTTGGCGTCGCGATAGTTGAGTTCGGAGCGCGCACCGGTGTTGCTGCTGAAACCGACACCAACGCCGAAGCGTCGTGGCTCCGCCTCGGTGATCGCGATTCGCACCGGCGTAGCGTCGGCGAGTGCCGGGTCGCGATCAATCTCGACGATCGCGCCAGAAAAGTAGGGCGTGCTCTGCAAGGCGTTCTGCAATGCGACCAGGCGCTCGTAGTCGAACGGCTCGCCTTCGCGCAACACGTTGTAGCGCTCGACAAGATCTCGGTCGTACAAGGACAAGCCCTGCAAATCGATCGCGCCGAGGCGGAAAGCCGGCCCCGAATCGACTACAACGAGAAGCCGCGCGGCCGCCCGCTCCGGATCCACATCGACCGCGGACTCGGCGATCTTCGCTGCGGCAAAGTCACGGCTCGATACATCATTGAGCAACTTGCCCTTGGCTGCCGCCCAGCCGGCCTGCGTGAAAGGTTGATCCTTCGGCAAGGCCCAGGCGTCAATCAGTACCGCCCGGCGCGCACGGAGCTCCTCCGTGTCGGCTCCCAGCTCGCCCTTGAAACGAATCTCCACTTCGCGCACCGAGGTTCGTCGTCCGGTGGATACATGAACCACCGCCCGGCCGCCAGACATCTGCTCCACTTCAATGTGTGGCGAGAAATACCCCTCGGTTTCAAGCAAACCGGGAATCTCTTTACGTGCGCGTCGAATCCGCGCGAGGGTGTCGGCCTCGTCGGATATCTGTTCTGCCGCCTCATCCTCAGCGGTATCGGCGCGTTTGGCATCAAAGGCCGAGACATGCTTCAGGATCAGCGACCGCACACTGTCGGGCGCAACAAGCTTCAGTGCAGCCGCGTCGGCGGAGGTGACGCAAAGCCCAGTTACGATGGCAATGGCAAAACAGCGCAGCAACAAGCAGGCTGATAGAGCAATTTGCGGCAGAAAGTGGATGGATGCAGGCACGGCGGGATTCTATCCGCGCCGCACCAGAAGGACACAGCCCTCGGATTCACGCCTCCGCGTAATAGCGAACGACGCGCTCCACTTCGTGACGAGACCCAAGCACCACCGGCACCCGCTGATGCAGGTGGTCCGGCTGCACATCAAGAATTCGTTGATGACCGGTTGATGCGGCCCCGCCTGCCTGCTCCACGATCATGGACATCGGGTTGGCCTCGTACATCAGGCGCAAACGCCCCGGCTTGCTGGGGTCGCGCTTGTCGCGCGGATACATGAAGATGCCGCCTCGGGTAAGCAGGCGATGGACGTCCGCAACCATCGACGCGACCCAGCGCATGTTGAAATCCTTGCCACGCGGCCCTTCCTTGCCCGCCACGAGCTCATCGATGTAGCGCTGGATTGCCGGATCCCAGAACCGCGCATTTGAGGCGTTGATTGCATACTCGCGCGTCTCTTCGGGAATGCGCATGTCGGGGTTGGTCAGCACCCAGGCACCAAACTCGCGGTCCAGCGTAAAGCCGACCACGCCTGCACCAACCGTCAACACCAGCAAGGTCTGCGGACCGTACAACGCATAACCCGCCGCAACTTGCTGGGTGCCCGGCTGCAAGAACGCGTTTTCGTCCGCCTCTGCACCCTCCGGGCAACGCAAGACGGAGAAAATGGTGCCCACCGAGATATTCACGTCGATGTTGGACGAACCATCAAGCGGATCGAAGAGCAGCAGGTATTCACCCTTCGGATAGCGATTGGGAATCGGATACGGCAGCGGCATCTCTTCGGATGCCATTGCGGCCAGATGCCCACCCCATTCGTTGGATAGCAGCAGAATCTCGTTCGCGACGACGTCGAGCTGCTTCTGCGCCTCGCCTTGAATGTTGTCGGTACCCGCTTCACCGAGCACGCCGGCGATAGCCCCCTTTCCAACATTGACGCTGATCGCCTTGACGGCGCGGGCAACAACCTCGATTTGCAGCCGCAGATTCACCGGAATCTGTTGATGCTCGCGCTGCTGTTCGATCAAGTACTGCGTGAGCGTGACACGACGCATGAATCCCCCCTAGGTTCGTGCGCACAGCACGCCGGCATCGGCCACAACCAGACCCCCCGATCCAGTTGCACCTTTTCGACACAAGCATGTCGATACGCCATAGCGTTTGTGCACTGCAATTATCGGCGCCGAATCCGGCCGCTGACATTAGAGGCAACACCTATGCCGGGCGGCACGACGGCACACCTGGCGCGTGGCGGGTACAATTACGGTCGGGACAGGGATGGGCAACCGGCGTAGAACGATCGGTCACATGAAAATAGTCATCATCGGCGCCGGCCTTGAAGGCGTCGTCAGCGCGTGGTACCTCGCCCGTGACGGCCACGACGTCACCGTCGTTGAAAGGCGCGAAGGCGCAGCCCTCGAAACGAGTTTCGCAAACGGTGGGCAGGTTTCAGTCAGCCACCCGGAGCCTTGGGCAAACCCCCGCGCACCGGGGCAAATCTTGCGCTGGCTGGGTCGCGAAGACGCCCCGCTGCTGTTCCGCATGCCCGCCGAGTGGGCGCGCTGGCGCTGGGGTTTGTCCTTCCTGCGCGAATGCACGCCCGGCCGTACCCGGCGCAATACCGAAGCGATTGCACATCTCGCCGCGCACAGCCTCGAATGTCTGAAGGTGATGCGCAGCGCCGTCGAACTGGACTACGACGCAGAACGCCGCGGCGTGCTGCACTTGTTCTTCGATGCGGGCGAGTTTCGTCGCGCGCCAGCACGGGCAAAGGAGCTGACCCGTTGCGGTCTGCATGCTCGGGTCGTCAGCGTGCAGGAGTGCATTGATCTGGAGCCCGCACTGGCGAGCTGCCGCCAGCGACTGCTTGGCGGTTTGCACGGGCAGGACGATGAGTCCGGCGACGCGCATTTGTTCGCAGAACGACTGTCCCATCGGCTTGCCGCCTCGGGGGTCCGCTTCCTCTACTCCACCGCTGCAACGGCGATCGGGACGGTGAACGAGGCCTTTGCGACCGTCGAGGTCGTCGATAGTGAAGGCCGTACCGGCGCGCTGTCTGCCGATGCAGCCGTTGTGTGCGCAGGCCCATGGAGTGGCGAGTTGCTCGCGCCGCTGGGTGAGCGTCTGCCGATCTATCCGGTCAAGGGCTACTCGGTCACGCTACCGATTCTGGATCCCGAGGCCGCACCGCATGTCAGTCTGACGGACGAAACCCGCCGCATCGTCTGCTCGCGCCTTGGCAACCGCCTGCGCGTTGCAGGAACGGCCGAACTGAACGGTTTTGACAACGCCCCCAACCCGGCGCGCACGGCAGCCTTGCTGCGCTGGGCCGATGAACACTTCCCCGGCGCAACGGATCTTGAGGCTGGCGAAATCTGGAATGGCTTGCGCCCCGCAACACCGAACAATCTGCCGCTGATCGGCGCAACACGCACCAAGGGCCTGTGGCTCAACACCGGGCACGGCACCTTGGGGTGGACACTGGCCTGCGGTTCGGGCGCGGCGCTCGCGGACCTGATCGCGGGACGCAAACCACCGATCGACGGTTTCCCGTTTCGTCGGTCCGCGTGACGCGGCGGCGGCCATCACGCCGTAAACGCAAAGGGCCGCCCGTCGCAGCCAAGGCTGCCGACGGGCGGCCCGATCTTTGGGCTGGACTAACGCATCATGCCGGGCAGCATGCCCTTCATCGAGCGCATGAGCTTGCCCATGCCGCCCTTCGATAGCTGCTTCATCACCTTCTGCGTCTGCTCGAATTGGTTCAGCAGGCGATTGACCTCCTGCACCTGAACACCTGCACCCGTTGCGATGCGGCGCTTACGGCTGGCCTTGATCAGCTCCGGCTTGGCGCGCTCGGCGGGCGTCATTGAGTTGATGATGCCTTCGATACGCCGAATCGCCTTTTCTTCAACCCCGCCCTGCAGCTGCGAAGCCGCCTGCGCAAACTGCGCCGGCATCTTGTCCATCAACGAAGATAGGCCACCCATCTTGCGCATCTGGGAGATCTGGTTCTTGAAATCGTTGAGATCGAAGCCCTTGCCGGTCTTGAGCTTCTGCGCGAAGGCCCGGGCCTGCTCTTCGTCGACGTTCTGACGCGCTTCTTCGACCAACGACAGGATGTCGCCCATGCCTAGGATGCGGCTGGCCATCCGGTCCGGGTAAAACTCGTCCAGCCCGGTAAGTTTTTCGCCGACGCCGGTGAACTTGATCGGCTTCCCCGTCACATGACGCACCGACAAAGCGGCGCCGCCGCGTGCATCGCCGTCGAGCTTGGTCAACACGACACCTGTCAACGGCAGCGCATCGTTGAAAGCCCGCGCGGTATTGACCGCGTCCTGGCCAAGCATCGCATCAACCACGAACAGCGTTTCAATGGGTTTAACCGCGGCGTACAGAGCCTTGATTTCCTCCATCATCGCTTCGTCGATCGCGAGGCGGCCGGCGGTATCGACGAGCAACACGTCGAAGTAATGCCTGCGCGCATGGTCGATTGCCGCGTTGGCAATGTCGATCGGTTTTTGCGCCACCGATGACGGGAAGAACTCGGCACCCGCCTGTTGCGATACTGCCTGCAGCTGATCGATTGCCGCGGGTCGATAGACGTCACACGAGACGGTCAACACCTTCTTCTTCTGCTTCTCGCGCAGCATTTTCGCGAGCTTGCCGACTGTCGTCGTCTTGCCGGCACCCTGCAGGCCTGCCATCAGCACAATTGCCGGCGGCTGCGTCGCAAGGTTCAGCGTGGCCTGTGCGCCGCCCATCAATTCGGTCAGCTCCCGATGCACGACACCGACGAGCGCCTGGCCCGGCGTAAGCGAACCGATCACGTCCTGACCGACAGCCTTCTCGCGCACTTTGGCGATGAAGTCCTTCACTACCGGCAGCGCCACGTCGGCCTCAAGCAATGCAAGGCGAACCTCGCGCAACATCTCGGAAATGTTGTCTTCGGTCAAGCGGGCTTGCCCGCGCATGGTCTTGACGACCTTGGCGAGACGTTGAGTCAAATTATCGAGCATGATCCGGGAGCAATCTCGGCCATGCTGAGCGCACGGCCGTTCAGGTAAACTGCAAAGATGCCTGCGATTCTACTTCATCTGCCCGCCGCCTCGATCTACATCGGCCTGGCCATTGCCTACCGCAGGCTGCAGGGTGAAACGACCTCTCGCCAGCAATTCTGGGCGCGCGCAGCATTGCTCGGCGCACTGTTGCTGCACGCCGCCTCGCTCGGGCTTGACATCGTGGACGGCAGCGCGCCGCGATTCGGCTTCTCGGCCGCCTTGTCGATGACACTCTGGCTGGCGCTGGTGTTTTACTGGATCGAGAGTTTTTTCGCCCGAGTGGAAGGGCTGCAGGCCTTGGCCATGCCGGTGGCTGCCATCGCAGTGCTGCTGCCCACGGTATTCCCAAGTGAACATGCGCTACCCAATGCAAGCACGCTCGCCTTCCGCATGCATTTCGTGGTCGCGATGCTCGCATACAGCCTATTTACGCTCGCGGCGCTCCACGCGCTTTTGATGGCTGCCGCCGAGAAGCAACTCCACAGCGCGCGTTTGACCCGCGCTCTGGCGTCACTACCACCTTTGATGACGCTGGAAAGCCTGCTCTTCAAGTTGGTCGGCGTCGGATTCGTACTGCTGACGCTCACGGTCGGCTCAGGCGTCTTCTTTTCGGAAGCGCTGTTCGGCAAGGCAATCTCTCTGTCCCACAAGACCGTGTTCGCGATCGCCGCATGGCTACTCTTCGGCGTATTGCTCGCGGGACGAGTACTTTGGGGATGGCGTGGCCGCCGCGCCCTGCGCCTCACACTCGCAGGCTTCACCTGCCTCTTGCTTGCCTACGTGGGCACCCGCTTCGTCCTTGAGGTCGTTCTCGGTCGGCCGTAAGTACTCGCTCTGCACCGTCGTCACGCCATTTCGGGCGACGTTGGCGGCTCCGCACCATGAACGCTCGTCGCACAGCCCAATCACATGAAATCGCTGCGCAGCCCGGCGGGACGCGGCTTTACAAGGTGTAAGCGCTAGCGCATGATCGCGCACCGATCGCTATCCCTTGTCGAGACAGCTGTTTCATGGTTGCAAATCCCCAGCAAATCGCACTGAGCGGTCTCGCCCGAGCCCTGGTGCAGCACGGTCGCCTGACGGAAGCTCAGGCTGCCGAAATCGCGGAACACGCCCGCACGTCAAAGCTGCCTTACGCTGCGGAGCTGGCGCAGCGCGGCGTGATCAGTGCTCGCGATCTAGCTCGATTCTGTGCAGAGACCTTTGGTTTCCCGATGCTGGACATCGGCGCGTTCGAAGAAAACCAGATCCCGCGCGAAGCGATCGATCGCAAGTTGATTGGCCAACATTCGGTCGTTCCACTCGCGAAGCGCAACAACAAACTCACGGTCGCTATTGCGGACCCCACGAACCTCCGAGCACTCGACGAAATCCGTTTCCAGACAGGGCTCGCGGTCGACGCAATCATCGTCGAGATTGACAAGCTTCTGAAGCTCTCGCAGAAACTGGGCGAAAGCACGAACGACGCGCTGTCGAACCTAACCAGCAACATAGATGAAGAACTTGGCGAGATGGCCGACGCCGAGGGCGGAGGCGAGACGGACACAGGGCAAAGCGCTGACGTTGATGACGCCCCTGTGGTCAAGTTCATTCAGAAGATTTTGGTCGACGCAATCAACGAAGGCGCCTCGGATATTCACTTCGAGCCCTACGAGAAGTACTACCGCATCCGGTTCCGAACGGATGGCATTCTGCGGGAGGTTTCGCAGCCACCCCTCGCGTTGCGCGAGAAGATCGCCGCGCGCATCAAAGTGATCTCGCGTCTGGACATTTCAGAGAAGCGCGTCCCGCAAGACGGGCGCATGAAGCTGAAACTGTCGGCGACGAAAGCCATCGACTTTCGTGTCAGCACCCTACCCTGTCTGCATGGCGAGAAGATCGTCATGCGTATTCTCGATCCAAGTTCCGCGATGCTCGGCATTGATGCGCTGGGCTATGAACCGGATCAGCGCAAAGCCTTGATGGACGCCGTTGAACGCCCCTACGGCATGGTTCTTGTTACCGGACCAACGGGCTCCGGCAAGACGGTGTCGCTCTACACATGCCTGAACATCCTCAACAAGCCAGGGGTAAACATCTCAACGGCAGAAGACCCTGCAGAAATCAATCTGCCCGGCATCAACCAGGTCAACGTCAACGACAAGGCGGGTCTTACTTTTTCCGCCGCGTTGAAGTCCTTCCTGCGTCAGGATCCGGACGTGATCATGGTCGGCGAAATCCGCGACATCGATACGGCCGAGATTTCGATCAAGGCAGCACAGACGGGCCACCTCGTGCTGTCCACGCTGCATACTAACGATGCGCCGACGACCCTGGAGCGCCTCAAGAACATGGGTGTCGCGCCGTTCAATATCGCATCCAGCGTGATTATGATCACCGCCCAGCGGCTCGCCCGACGGCTGTGTTCTTGCAAGAAGCCAATTGAAGTCCCGATCGAAGCGCTGCTGCAGGCCGGCTTCACCGACGAAGACCTGAGCGAACCGTTCGAACTCTTTGGTCCGGTTGGATGCGACCGCTGCAAGGGTTCTGGCTACAAGGGCCGCGTCGGCATCTACCAAGTCATGCCCGTTGGCGACGAGATCGCGCATATAATTATGACAAACGGCAACTCTATCGATATCGCCGCCGAGGCTCAGCGCCAGGGTATCAGGGACCTGCGGCAGTCAGGTCTGCTCAAGGCAAAGCAAGGCGTGACATCGCTTGCCGAAGTACTGGCAAGTACCAACGACTAAGAACAGGGCAAGCAGATGGCGACAGCAGCTAAGACACTCCGCAAGCCAAAGGGCTCTGAAGAGGGCGTGTTTATCTGGGAAGGCAAGGACAAGAACGGGCGCATCGTTCGCGGCGAAACGCGCGCCGGTAGCGCCTCGATTGTTCAAGCAAACCTGCGTCGCCAAGGCATCAGCAATGCCAAGGTAAAAAAACGCTCTTTCTCCAAGGGCGGCAAGGTGACCGACAAGGACGTCGCGCTGTTTACCCGGCAGCTTGCCACGATGCTCCGATCCGGCGTGCCGTTGCTGCAGACGTTTGATATCGCAATCAAGGGCGCATCGAATCCAGCATTGGCCCGCCTGCTGAATGAGATCCGCGCCGACATCGAAACCGGCGCAGGCCTTGCAAACGCATTCCGTAAACGCCCGGTCTACTTTGATTCGCTCTACGCGAACCTGGTCGCTGCGGGTGAGCAATCTGGCGCACTAGATGCACTTCTGGATCGACTGGCGACGTACAAAGAGAAGATTCTCGCGATCAAGAGCAAGATCAAAGGCGCGTTGTTTTATCCGATTTCCGTTGTAGCAGTCGCCTTTGGTGTTGTGGCGGTAATGATGCTGTTCGTCATTCCACAGTTCAAAGCGGTATTCACGAGCTTCGGAGCAGAGCTGCCAGCACCAACGCTTCTGATCATGGGCATGTCGGATTTCTTCATTGCCTATTGGTATATCGTTTTCGGCTCAATTGCAGGAACGATTATTGGACTCTCATTCGCCTACAAGCGCTCCCCGCAAATGCAGTTCTCAATGGACCGCTTAATACTCCAAGTCCCTGTAATCGGGGACATTATTCGAAAAGCGACCGTCGCACGATGGACCCGAACACTATCTACGATGTTCGCCGCGGGTGTTCCATTGGTCGAGGCCCTGGATTCGGTGGGAGGGGCTGCCGGTAACCGCGTTTATGAACTCGCCACAAGGCAAATCCAGAACGAGGTATCCACGGGTACCAGCCTTACCGTTTCGATGCAGAACACCAACGTTTTTCCAACAATGGTGATTCAGATGGTATCGATCGGGGAAGAGTCCGGCCAGCTTGATTCAATGCTCGGAAAAGTCGCTGATTTCTTTGAGCGGGAGGTTGATGACGCTGTTGACGCTTTGTCGCAACTGCTGGAACCGTTGATTATCGTGTTTCTGGGTACCGTCGTCGGCGGCATCGTCGTTGCGATGTACCTGCCAATATTCAAGCTTGGTTCAGTCGTCTAGCGAGCGGTAGCTCCGGAACCCTTGGTGGCTCCGGCGCCATAAACATGGAAGAACTTCAATCACAGCACGCACTGCTCTTAGCGTGCGCCGCCATTCTTGGGCTTTGCGTCGGTAGCTTCTTAAACGTCGTCATTCACCGGCTTCCAAAAATGATGGAGTCGGAGTGGCACGCACAAGCAGCTGAACTGCGGGGGGAGCCACCGCCCGCGCATGAGCCTTATTCAATCGCAAAACCTCGCTCGCGCTGCCCTCATTGCGGCACGCCGATCGCAAATTGGCAGAACGTCCCCCTGCTGAGCTACCTAGTTTTGCGGGGGCGCTGCGCGCATTGCCGGGCGCCAATCGGGATAAGGTATCCAATCGTAGAGATCCTCGGTGGGCTCTCGGCGGCGCTTGCTGCGTGGCAATTCAGCTATAGTCTTGCCGCGTTGGGGGCGATGGCATTCGGTTGGGCGATGATTGCGCTGACCTTCATCGATCTCGATACGCAGCTCTTGCCCGACTCGATCACGCTCCCTTTGCTGTGGTTGGGCCTTTTGCTGAACCTTGGCGGAAACTATGTTCCGCTGGAAGCGGCGGTAATTGGCGCGGCGGCAGGCTATCTCGCCCTTTGGTCGGTGTATTGGCTGTTCAAGCTCGTCACCGGCAAAGAGGGGATGGGCTACGGTGATTTCAAACTGCTAGCTGCAATCGGCGCTTTTGTTGGGTGGCAACAACTGCCGTTGGTCATTTTGGCGTCTTCAGCGATTGGCGCCATTGTTGGCATCGCGTTGATCGTGTTCGCTCGGCACGGCCGTAGCCAGCCGATTCCGTTCGGCCCCTACCTTGCCAGCGCGGGTATCGTCGCGCTGTACTGGGGACCAAACCTGACCCGAAGTTACCTCGCTCAAATTTGAGCGAGGTTCATCCGGCGGGGTCTGCATGGTGCAGATCCCGTTCGTTTGAGCTCTTGTCAAACCAGGCCTGCGCCCAGACATTCCCTACAGCACAGTCGCAAGCAATCAATGCTGCGATGCGCTAGAATTTTGGGCTTGATTTTCAGGAGCTTAGCCATGCCGATCTACGAATACCGCTGCGCGGACTGCGGTTTCCAGAAGGACGTTCTGCAAAAGGTTTCAGATGCGCCACTGACGACCTGCCCGTCCTGTGGACATGAAGCGTTCGGCAAAGCGCTGACGGCAGCCGGCTTTCAGCTGAAGGGCTCGGGTTGGTACGCAACCGATTTCAAGGGTGGCAGCACCAGCGCGAAGCCGGCCGAGACGGCCAGCACGGATACACCCAAAGCCGCCGGTTGCGGTGGAAACTGCGCCTGTCACTGATGCCGTTCAAGAAGTATCTGATTGCCGGGTTGCTGATTTGGGTGCCGCTGACGATCACGGTCTGGGTCCTCCACCTGATCGTCGGGACGCTTGATCAGTCCCTGCTGCTGCTGCCGGCAGCGTGGCGCCCGGAGCGTTTTCTCGGGTTCGCCATACCCGGACTGGGCGCCCTGCTTACGCTGCTGGTCGTTGTGCTGACCGGCGTCGTCGTAGCCAACTACTTTGGCCAACGCATTCTCGGCTTCTGGGAAGGCCTCCTTGCGCGCATCCCCGTCGTCAAGTCGATCTACTCCAGTGTCAAGCAGGTCTCGGACACACTGTTCGCACCAAACGGCCAAGCCTTTCGCAAGGCGCTGCTGGTGCAGTACCCACGTGAGGGCAGTTGGACCATCGCGTTCCTGACCGGGGCGCCAGGTAGAGAAGTCGCGGCTCACTTGCCGGGTGAACATGTCAGCGTTTACGTGCCAACCACGCCGAATCCGACATCGGGCTTCTTCCTGATGATGCACAAGGAAGCAGTTGTTGAACTCGACATGACGGTCGACGAAGCGCTCAAGTACATCATCTCGATGGGCGTCGTAACGCCTGGTGGCCACCACGGCGGGCACAAGCGTTGACGCGATCTGACTGTTCAGGACAATGGGTCGCCGGCCATAAGCCCAGTCCAATGACCCGCCGGCCCAATCGTCGGCGAAATCGGCCGGGTTGAATGCCTGGCTCGCATTCAGCCCTGAGCGTCAACCCGACGCCACCGCGCCCGAATCAGAATGCCTGCTGCCGCGCGCTTCATGGCAGCAAAAGAACAAATAAAGCACTCCGGAGTTTTCCATGCGTACCTGTTACAGCGGCCTCGTCAGCGCCGCCCATCTTGACCAAGTCGTAACCCTTACGGGCTGGGCCCATCGTCGTCGCGACCACGGCGGCGTGATCTTCATCGACCTGCGCGACCGCGAAGGCCTCGTGCAAGTCGTGTGCGACCCCGACCGCGCCGACACCTTTGCGATCGCCGAATCGGTCCGCAACGAGTTCTGCCTCAAGGTTGTCGGCAAAGTTCGCCGCCGCCCAGAGGGCACGACCAACGCCAACCTGGTGTCGGGTGAAGTCGAAGTGCTTTGCCACGAACTGGAAGTGCTGAACCCGTCGGTGACGCCGCCGTTCCAGCTCGACGACGACAACCTGTCGGAAACCGTGCGTCTGACGCACCGCGTGATGGATCTGCGCCGCCCCTACATGCAAAAGATCATGCAGCTGCGCTACCGCACCGCGCGTGCCTTCCGCCGCTTCCTCGACGAGCAAGGCTTCATCGACATCGAAACGCCGATGCTCACCAAGAGCACGCCGGAAGGCGCGCGCGACTACCTGGTGCCGAGCCGCGTGCATGACGGCCAGTTCTTCGCGCTGCCACAGTCACCGCAGCTCTTCAAGCAGATGCTGATGGTCGCCGGCTTCGACCGTTACTACCAGCTGACCAAGTGCTTCCGCGACGAGGATCTGCGCGCCGACCGCCAGCCGGAATTCACCCAGGTCGATATCGAAACCTCGTTCCTGACTGAGACCGAGATCACCGCGATCATGGAAGAGATGTTCCGCACGGTGTTCAAGGAAGCCGCCGGCATCGACCTACCCAACCCCTTCCCGCGCATCAGCTACGCCGATGCGATGGCGAAGTACGGCTCGGACAAGCCGGATCTGCGCGTGACGCTGGAACTCGTCGACGTGGCCGACGCGCTGCAGGACGTCGCCTTCAAGGTTTTCGCTCACGCCGCGGCCGACCCGACCTGCCGCGTCACCGCACTGCGTATCCCGGGCGGCGCCGCACTGTCGCGGGGCGAAATCGACGGCTACACCGAGTTCGTGAAGATCTACGGCGCCAAGGGTCTTGCATACATCAAGGTCAACGATGTCACGCAACCCAACGAGACCGGCCTGCAGAGCCCGATCGTCAAGAACATCCATGAACAGGCGCTGCGCACGATCCTAGAACGCACCGGAGCGCAGTCTGGCGACCTGATCTTCTTCGGCGCAGACAAGGCAAAGATCGTTTCGGATGCACTGGGTGCACTGCGTATCAAGATCGGCCACGAAAAGGGTCATGTTGACGGCCGCGCCTGGGCGCCGGTGTGGGTTGTCGACTTCCCGATGTTCGAATATGACGAAGACGAGAAGCGCTGGAACGCCTGCCACCACCCCTTCACCTCACCGAAGGACGAGCATGTGGATCTGCTCGCCACCGATCCGGGCAAGTGCCTCGCGAAGGCCTATGACCTCGCGTTGAACGGCTATGAGGTAGGCGGCGGGTCGGTCCGTATCCACCGCGAAGATGTTCAGTCGAAGGTTTTCTCGGCCATTGGCCTGTCGAAGGACGAGGCGGAACTCAAGTTCGGCTTCCTGCTAGACGCACTGCGTTATGGCGCCCCGCCGCACGGCGGCCTGGCCTTCGGCCTGGACCGCGTCGTGATGCTGCTGGCTGGAACTGATTCGATCCGCGACGTGATTGCCTTCCCCAAGACCCAACGTGCCCAGTGCCTGCTGACGCAGGCCCCAAGCCCGGTCGACGAGAAGCAACTGCGCGAACTGCACATCCGCCTGCGCAACGTTCAGCCGGCGGCCTGACCCTCGCGTCGCGCCAACACAGCGGCCGCGCCTCCAATCGGAGCGCGGCCGTTTTGTTTGATCTCACGACGGGCGCTCTCACCCCACCGAGCAGGTCGTGTCGGAATGCCTCAAGCCCCTTGGGTTTGCTGCCGTTGACCGGTGCACTCAGGCCGAGGGGCGCAACATGGCGGGCAAGGTCGAGGATCTCACCGTCCTCGTAGTCGAAAACCAGAGCAATATGCGCACGCAATTGCGCAACATGCTTGCGACTTGCGGCATCACGAAGCTGCAGGCAGCTCAGAGTGCGGGCACGGCGATCCGCAAACTGCGCGACGAAGTCTTCGACATCATCCTGTGCGAGTACCACCTCGGAGAGGGCCAGGACGGGCAGCATTTTCTCGAAGACATCCGCAACCATCATCTGATCCCGCTCTCGACACTGTTCATCATGGTCACCGGTGAACGCAGCTACGAGCGGGTGGTCGGTGCGGCAGAGCTGGCACCGAACGATTACATCCTCAAACCCTTCGCCCCCGATCTGTTACGCAACCGCCTTGAGCGCGCGCTGAACAAGCGCGAAGCCTTCATGCACGCCTGGCAGTTGGTCGAGGCAGGCAATGCCGCCGACGCCATCACCGCCTGCGAGGAAGGCGAACTGAAGTACCCGGCCTACGCAATTGACTTCCTGCGCTTACGAGCGGAGCTGCTGGCAAATACGGGCCGCGCGGAAGACGCGCAGGCGGTTTACGAAAAGGTGCTGGAGCGTCGCGCAGTTCCCTGGGCCAAGCTGGGCCTCGCCAAGGCGCTGCACATGCGCAAGCGCTACGACGAAGCGGAGCAGGTCCTGATCGGCCTGCTCAACGAAAGCGAGCAATACCTCGACGCCTGGGACTGGCTTGCTAAAACACGGGAAGCAGTCGGAGCCCTAGCCGAAGCGCGCGCTGCGCTTGAAAAGGCATCCGAGCTCTCGCCTCACACCCTTCGGCGCATGCGGCGGATCGGCGAGGTGGCGCTGGAGCTTGGCGATCTGGAAACCGCCGAGCGCACGCTCAACGAGGTGGTGCGCAAAGGCAAGTACTCGGATTTTCGCGACCCGGAGGATCACGTCAAGCTTGTCAAAGCGCAGCTGGGTGTGGGTGCGTCGGATCGCGCCAGCGCCACCATGCGGGATCTGGAACGTTCCATGCAGGGCTTGCCGAAGACCGAACTTTGCAAGGCGCTGTCCTCGGCGATGGTGTTTGCCCAGCAAGGCGACAGCGCAAAAGCGACGGAGGCCGCCGAACGCGCCGTCAACCTGCTTGATCCTCGCCTGGGTGCGACCACTGCGCTGAAGAAAGACCTCGCCAAGGTGTGCATCGAACAGAAGCTCGAAACCCAGGCGGCGGACGTGGTGATGGACATCATGCGCAATGCGGCCGACGATGCCGCGGTGGACGGCGTCACCAAGATGCTCGGCGAACTCGGGCGCCCGGAACTTGGCAGCAGCCTCGCGCAGAAGATGAAGAGCGAGGTGCGCGACATGATGGGCGAAGGCGCCCGCATGGCGCAGCGGGGCGACTACGAAGGCGCGGTCACGCACATGCTGGAAGCGGTCCGGCGCATGCCCGGCAACACCATGGTGCTCTACAACGCTGCACTCGCACTTCTGAAGTACATCGAGCACTGCGGCTGGGATGCCCATCACGCCGAACAGGCACGAGGCCTCATCGACCGACTGCAAAAGGCTGACCCCGGCAACCCGAAACTCGGCGCGCTGCACCTTTATTTCGACGGACTGGTCAAACGCTTCGGCGCGCGCAGCGACAAGCGCGGATAGCCGGCGGACAGCCGCCGAGGCCCTGCTACACTGCCGGCGCGCGCATTCCGCCAACTCCAGTTTCCAGCCATGCTCCGTCACCTGATACAAACCCTAGCGATCGCAGCAGCCTTGGCGACCGGTGTCGCGTGCAATGCGCGCGAGGCGCCCCACATTGGTGACGTGGCGATCGCCAAACTGCCGCCGGAGGCGCAGCAGGCCCTTCAGCTGATCCAGCGTGGCGGGCCATTCCCGTACCGCAAGGACGGTGTGGTGTTCCAGAATCGTGAACGTCGCCTACCCGCTCAGGAGCGCGGCTGCTACCGTGAATACACGGTGCCAACACCCGGTGAGCGCGACCGCGGCGCGCGCCGAATCATCACAAGCTGTGATGGTGCCAACTACTACACCTCAGACCACTACCGCAGCTTCCGGAGAATCCGCCCATGACAGGCGCCAAGCCCATGCCGGTCCTGGCCGGTGTATTTCGCTGCAGCGCCGAACAGGCCAGCGCGCTTCTGCGCGAGGCCGAGGCACAGCGCTATCTCACGGCGTCGATCGATCTACCGCCCGAAGTCACGCCCGCAACACTGTTTGAAGGCTTCGCTTCCGCGCTGCGTTTTCCGGAATGGTTCGGTGCCAACTGGGATGCGCTGTCGGACTGCCTGACCGACCTCAGCTGGCTCGACGAGTCGGGCTACCTCATCACGCTGCGCGGATACCGCAACGCATTTCCCGGCGGCAATAACGACTCGGAGACACTCCAAAGCGTCCTCGAAGATGCCTGCGTGTATTGGCAAGAGGAAGGCATCCCTTTCGGAGTGCTGGTCGAAGACGGCCCCGCCGCGATACCTGAGCTCCCGACAAAATGACCTACAAGAAGCCCGTCTCGGTGCTGGTGGTGATCCACTCTCCCGCGCTGGAAATCCTTCTGATCGAACGCGCGGCGCATCCCGGCTACTGGCAGTCCGTCACGGGCAGCCAAGAGGACGACGAGCCCCTGCCGACCACTGCGACCCGCGAAGTCTTCGAAGAAACTGGCATCCACGCCGCGGCGGGCGCACTTCAGGATTGGCAGCTGAGCCAGCAATACGACATCTTCCCGCAGTGGCGCCACCGTTACGCACCGGGCGTCACGCGCAACACCGAGCATGTGTTCAGCCTCTGCGTGCCGCGAGACACGCCAATCGTGCTCGCGCCGAACGAGCACCGGGCGTGGCGCTGGCTACCGCTGCGCGAAGCCGCAGAGGCCTGTTTCTCGTGGAGCAACCGCGACGCAATCCTTGCCTTGCCGCAGCGGTTTACAGCACTGAGCGGTGCCTCCGTCCAGCCGAAACACGCGCCACAGGGCCAGAACCAGTCAATAAAAACAAACACATAGCACCGGCCCCGGGAATTGACGAAAGGCAAACCGCAAAAGCCATCGGCTTGCGACTGCAAATGCGCGCGCTACATTCAAAGTAGGAAGCGGGCCAAAACAAGGGCCGGCATTCCTGAATCACAGCAACGGAGGACATCATGGCCAATCTGATTCGACATGATCCGCTGGACGACCTCTTCCGTGGCTTCTTCGTACGCCCGGTGGAGTTTGCCCAAGACACCGAAGCGCCGAGCATCAAACTTGACGTCAAGGAAGCGGCTGAGAACTTTACTGTCCACGCCGAGCTGCCCGGCGTAAAGAAAGAGGACATCCATGTCCATATCGACGGTCCGATCGTCTCGATCGCCGCTGAACGCAAGGAAGAAAAAGAGATCAAGGAAGGCGAGAAAGTGCTGCGCACCGAGCGCTACTTCGGTAAGGTCAGCCGCAGCTTCCAGCTCGGCACCGACATTGATGACGCTCGCGCGGTCGCCAAATTCAACGACGGTGTCCTTGAATTGACGCTGCCGAAAAAGGCCACGACACAAGCGCGCCGCCTGACAATCAACTGATCCTTACAAACTCATCCCCCACGGCGGACGGCTTTGGCCTTCCGCCGTTTTCGTTTGCGCTAAACTCGCGCAGTTCTTTCCGTTTCCTGGAATCGCAATGTCCGACCTCGAATCCCTCGCGCCGGCACTCAAGGCCAGCGTGCTCGCCGAAGCGCTCCCCTACATCAAGCGCTTCTTCGACAAGACCATCGTGATCAAGTATGGCGGCAACGCCATGACCGATGCGAACCTGAAAGACTGCTTCGCTCGCGATGTCGTCCTGCTCAAACTGGTCGGGCTCAATCCCGTTGTCGTCCACGGCGGCGGCCCGCAGATTGACGACCTGCTCAAGCGCATCGGCAAGCAAGGGCAGTTCATTCAGGGCATGCGCGTCACCGACGAGGAGACGATGGACGTCGTCGAAATGGTGCTCGGCGGTCATGTGAACAAGGAAATCGTCAATCTGATCAACCGACATGGCGGCAAAGCTGTCGGCCTGACCGGCCAAGACGGTAACTTCATCCGCGCGCGCAAGCTGCTGATGCCGAACAAGGACAAGCCGGAAGAGATGATCGACATCGGTCTCGTCGGTGAAATCACGTCGATCGACCCGAGCCTGATCAGTTTCCTCGACCAGGGGGACTTCATCCCGGTGATCGCACCGATTGGCGTCGGCGAAGAGGGCGAGACGTACAACATCAATGCCGACGTCGTCGCCGGCAAACTGGCAGAGATCCTGAAGGCGGAGAAGCTGGTTCTGCTGACCAACACGCCTGGCGTGCTCGACAAGGACGGCCAATTGCTGACTGGCATTACGCCGCGTGAGATCGACGAAATGGTCGCTGACGGCACGCTGTCCGGCGGCATGCTGCCGAAGATCCACTCCGCGCTGGAAGCCGCCCGCAACGGCGTACGTTCGGTGCACATCATCGACGGCCGCGTCGAACACTGCCTGCTGCTTGAGATCCTTACCGACCACGGCGTCGGTACGATGATCAAGAGCCGCTGACGCAGCGCCACGCCGCTGGCTATAAGAAAAGAGCCACGTCAAACGTGGCTCTTTTTCGTTCGACCCACCAACCTGGCAACTATGGCGCCTTCGTCGGCGCAGCACCAGTAGGTGCGGATTGCACGTTAGCGGGCTGTGACTGTGCAGCTACGGGCGCAGACTGCGTCGCCGCTGGCGCAGACTGCTCGACGGCCGGCGGCGGCAGGTCGCGCCACGCCCCCACGCGCTTGAGCTTCTCGCGCAGCCCCGGCAGTGGATAGTTCAGCGCGTATGCTTTGTGTGCGTAGCGCAGCGAATCGTCGTAGCGCTTCAGTTCGAAGTACGCCAAACCCAGGTTGTAGTAAAGGTTCGGATCGTCGCTCTCTGCTTTTTCGGCCTGCTGGAACAGATCGACCGCTTCCTGCTGTCGTCCCGTCTTGAGCTTGTAGATACCCCACAACATCTTGACGACCGCGTCGTCCGGGCGCCAGCGTGTACCACGCTCGAACCAGCAATCAATGCTGTAGCGCGAGCCGACCGGCTTGGTCTTTTTCTCCTTGAACGATAGGTTCATCATCGCCAACAAGGCACGGTGATGATTCGGGAAAGCCCGCAGCGTGTAGTCGATATCGTGCCCGGCAGTTGTCGAGGTCTTACCCCGCACCAGCGCCTCCACTTCCGGCGTGAAGTGCGCCCCCTCCACGAGTTGAATGTTGCTGTGGCCGCCGTCGGAACCAACAGTCTTGCCAACCTCGCTTCGGTAATCAAACGGGCCAAATGCGTTCGCCAACTCACCGCACATGAAGCTCATGGATTCGTCGGCGAAGGCGGTGCTCGCAACGGAAAGCAAGGCCACACAAAGCAAAGATCGCATCAAGGAAGACACTCCGATCTGAAAACGAGCCTGAGACGGGCCAATCACGGATCTACAGCCGCTAACGTTCAATCCGGGAAGTTGGACATCAGCCAACGCATGGTGACGTCCTCCACTTCACCGCGCCACTGCGCCGACGAGAAAGTGTGGTTGGCAGCAGCAATCGCGTGATGCGTAAGCTGACACCGAGCAAGGCCCTGCGCAAGATAGCCGGACTCGGCAGCGCGGAGGAATTCCGCTGCTGTGAAGTCGTTACCGGACGTAATCAACAGCACCGGTTTTGCGACACGCGTAAGGCTAACGCCGAGGCGATCCGGCAGGCTGTCAGTCGGGGCTGGTCCTGCCATCCCGGCGCGACGCGCGTGGCTGACGTTTGCGACGAACTCGCGCAAACGTCCCAGCAGATCCATCTCGCCGCCGAGCAACTTGCGCCAGAAGTCCGCCGACATGAAACGCTTGCCGTAGTAGTTCGACACCAGCGCGGCCGCTTCGCCGGCAACCGTCCGCACCCAGGGATTGAGCATCACCAGCCCGCTGATCGAGGCCTGACCCGCTGCGTAGAAGGCCGACGCTGTCGCACCGTCGCACAGGCCCCATAGAACGACGTGTCTGATAGAGGGTACGCGCTGTCGCAGCGCCGCCACGGCGGCATCAACGTCGTCCGAGACCTGCTCGAAATCGCGGGGTTCGCCGCCTGAATCGCCCATCCCGCGGTAATCGAATCGCAGGCACGCAACCCCGCCAAGCGCCAACGCACGAGCCAGCAGAACGAACTGCCGGTGGGAGCCAACGCGCGTCTGCGGTCCGCCGACCACAACCACTACCCCAACGGTGGGCGGGCGCTCGGGCGTGGCGAGAACGGCCGTCATCGGCACGCCCTCGCAGTCAATCACAAAGGCCTGCTCAATCACGCGGCCTCCAGTGAAATCACACGATTCAACGTGGAGATCAGTGCAGTAGGGAGCGCCGGTACGGCCTCGATTTCTTGCGTCTGCCAGAAGGCGGGCCCGGCCAGGGTTTCGGCACAGACTTCCGCGCCATCTGCCCGCAGGCGCTCAGCCACGCGCACCGCTGCCGGCGGCAACTCAGCCCCCGCCACGCTGCCGATCTCGATCCAGCCGACGCGCGACACAGCACCGTGCAAAGCAAACTCGCACGCCTCGATGCCTGAGGCGAGGGCTGGTGACAAGCCGTAGCCAGCAATCTCCACCGTTTCGCCGCGGCCAAGCTGTTCACGCAAGCCGCGGGTGTCGATCCGTGCGCTGGCGTCCGAGCCCAGTTCGCTAGCCGCCCCGATGCGCAGAAACTGCGTCAGGGCCAGTTTGCCGGAGGTAACGGGGTTCAACAGCAGCACCGCATCGGGCCGGAGTCCGCCACGAAGTGCATCCGCGATCAGCAATGCTCCGAAGCGCAGGCCACACATCACCAGTGGCACGTTGCCGGATGCCTCGTCGCAGAAACGCCGCACGTCGGCAAGCCAGATATCCCAGCTCGCCTCAGAGAAATCGCCCGCGCTGTCTCCCGTGCCGAACACGTCACCAAGCAGCACCCGCCAGCCCGAAGCTGCCGCCGCGCGGGCGCATTCGCTAAGCATGCGGCGCGACTTGTTGGCCTCTTCAGCAAACGGCTGAAGCAACACCAAACAACCGCGGCAAGCGCCCGAGGCCGGCGCAAAATCCAGCACGAAACGCCCGCCACCAGGCCCGGGCAGGAAGCCCGGTCGGCCAACCACGGCGGAAGGCGATGTCACGACAGTTTGGCGTCGATCAGCTTGGCAAGACTGCCGAAGCTCGCAAACGAGGAGCCATCGATCTCGTCATCATCGAACACCAGCCCGAAGCGCTCTTCGATCGCACCGATCACCCCCACCACGGCCATCGAATCGAGTTCAGGCAGAGCCCCAAGCAAAGGCGTTGCGTCTTCAAACGCCGCAGCGCGGCCTCCCAGGCTCAGCAGCTCATCCAGAATGGCTGCCAGTTCCTTGCGAATATCCAAGAGATTCCCCAAAACCGTGAACAGGCGGGCGCCAAGGACTTAACGGCAACCCGGAATGCAAGCCCCGTATTATAGGGATGCGAGGGGTGTGCCCTCGTGACAAACTGCCAGCACAAACCTCCACGATGCCCGTACCGCTCCGCGCACTACCCGTTCCCCGGCTTCCGGTACTCTCCTGGCGCTACTTTCTCGATCGACGCGCCAGCCCATTGCCCGCCGTCACGGATGCGGGGCCGGTGCTGCCAACCACCAGCGGACGCGCCGCCATTGCGATCGCCCTGAAGGCCCTTGGGTGCGGCCCCGGGCAACGCGTTCTGGTTCCGACGTACCACTGTCCGACCATGGTCGCCCCTATCGTGGCACTCGGGGGAACGCCGGTGTTCTATCCGATCAATGCGGACGGCAGCGCCAGGCTTGATGCGCTGGAACAATTGCTGAAGGAAGGCGCCACAGCGGTCATCGTGCCGCACTACTTCGGCCTGCCCCGGCCGATGCGTGCGATCCGCGCGCTCTGCGATCGCTATCGCGCAGCGCTGATTGAGGATTGCGCGCACGCATTCTTTGGCCGTGTGGATGGTCGCGGCATTGGCGCTTGGGGCGATTTTGCGATCGCCAGCCTGACCAAGTTTTTTCCGGTAACCGAAGGCGGTTGCCTGATCCGGCATCATCCCGAAGCGCGCGACATCAAACTCGGGCAACGCAAGCACACCGTGAATCTAAAGGTGGCGCTCGATGCGCTGGAACTGGGCGTGATGCACCACCGCCTGGCGGGGCTGAACGTGCTGCTGGGCGGCCTCGTCCGCGCCAAGCATCGCCGCAAGGGCGAGCCAACGCAGGCACACCTTGCACCGGTTGCCCCGGTCGATCTGCCCACTGCAACCGCGCGCGCGGAGGCGGATTTCGCCGAGCAGGCACTCCCCTTCCGCAAGATCGCCTCGGCCGCCTGGCGAATCGTCAAGGCGGGGGGTACGGGCCGCATCGTCGCCAGGCGCAAGGCGAATTTCAACAAGCTCGCTAAGGCGCTGGCGCAACTCAAGGGCGCTCGGCCCCTCGTCATGCAAGCAGGGGATGACGCAGCACCGTACGTTTTTCCGCTTTGGGTCGATGAGCCCGAGCGGGTTTATCAGGCTGTCCGCCGCAGCGGGGTGCCGGTATTCCGCTGGGATGACCGTTGGCCCGGCACACCGGAGCTTGCCGACGATGTCGGCGGCGCATGGTCCCGCCATGTATTCCAGATCGGCTGCCATCAGGATTTGAACGCCGCCGAGCTGGCCTGGATCGTTGAGACCCTCAAACAGATCATTGAAGAAGGAGTGACACCTTGCGCAGGGTCCTGATGGTTGCCTATCACTTCCCGCCCCTCGCAGGGAGCAGCGGCATCCAGCGCACGCTTCGATTTGTCCAGCAACTG
This sequence comes from Niveibacterium sp., assembly GCF_041909475.1. Classification (NCBI taxonomy): domain Bacteria; kingdom Pseudomonadati; phylum Pseudomonadota; class Betaproteobacteria; order Rhodocyclales; family Rhodocyclaceae; genus Niveibacterium; species Niveibacterium sp. Next base: position 67,238 of record NZ_JAYRDJ010000020.1, read on the forward strand.
CCGCAGCAAGGCTGGGAGCCGATCGTCCTCACTGCCAACCCGCTTGCCTATGACCAGACGAGCGAGGATCTGCTTGCCGAAGTGCCCGCGCAGACACCGGTCTACCGCGCATGGGCGCTGAATACATCCAAGCACCTTGCAATCGCCGGGCGCTATATGGCCAGCATGGCACGACCGGACCGCTGGGTCAGCTGGCGACTTGCGGCCGTTCCGCTCGGCATGCACCTGATCCGCAAGTACCGGCCAGAGCTGATCTGGAGTACTTACCCGATCGCGACGGCCCATCTGATTGGCGCACGGCTTACTGCGCGCAGTGGCATCCCCTGGGTTGCCGACTTCCGTGATCCGATGGCGCAGCACGGCTACCCTGCCGACCCCGAAACATGGCGGCAATTCAAGCAGATCGAGACGGACGCGATCAGGCATGCGGCGCGCTCGGTCTTCACGACACCGGGCGCCGCGGATGAATATCGCCGCCGCTATCCTGAGCACGCGAACAAAATCACGGTGATCGAGAACGGCTACGACGAGTCGAGCTTCAGCGGCGCACCAAGCGCGAGCAGCGCGCTGGCCCCCGGGAAGTTCACACTGCTGCACAGCGGCATCGTCTACCCCTCCGAACGGGATCCACGCCCGCTCTTTGCGGCGCTGGGGCGCCTGAAGCGCGAAGGCGTGATGCCTGCAGACCGGTGGTCGATCCGCTTTCGCGCGTCCGATAACGACGAGATGCTGGGCGAACTGGCGCGCAAACACGACATCACCGATCTGATCACGCTGCTCGCGCCGGTGCGATACCGCGAAGCGCTTGGCGAAATGCTCGCCGCCGACGGATTGCTGGTGATGCAAGGGCGCGGCTGCAATGCGCAGATCCCCGCAAAGGCCTACGAGTACATCCGTGCAGGACGCCCGATCCTGGGCCTTGCCGACCCCGCTGGCGACACCGCAGGTCTGCTGCGCAGCGCCGGCGTGCAAACGCTGGCAGCACTTGAGGACGAAGCAGCCGTGGAGGGCGCGCTGAGGCAGTTCAGCGAGCAGTTGCGCAGCGGGCGCACCTCGCGGCCCTCGGACACTGTCGCCAGATCCCATTCCAGGGAGGCCCGAACCCGGGAACTGGCAGCACTCTTCGGGCAGATTGCCGGCTGATTGCAGCCGGCAGGTGATTTGTTCCTTGGCCCCACCGCCAACACCCACATAGGATCACGGGCCTCGCACAGGAGTCTTCGCAAAAATGACAATCGCTTGGTCAGTTCAACCCACCGAGACGTTTCCTGGCCTCAGTGCCGAGTGGGACGAACTGGTGGGGAAGATCGGCGAACTGCCGTTCCTGGAATCGCGCTTCCTGGGCCCCTTGCTTGAAGTGTTTGGCAAGGGTCACGAGCGCATCGCCCTCGCCCGCCGTGACGGCACGCTTGTCGCCGCCGCCATTCTCGAACCGAAGGGATTTGCACAGTGGCAGACCTTTCAGCCCTCTCAGCTGCCGCTTGGTGCATGGATTGCGCTTCCGGGCGAACCGCTCGGGCTACTGACCAAGACGCTTGCCGCAGCGCTGCCTGGGCTCTGCTTGGGGCTCGGCCTCACGCAGCTTGACCCATGCTTCTGCAAGCGCCCGGCTGATGAGCCCAATTTGCGTTCGCTCGATTACATCGATACAGCGTGGGTCGATGTACAGGGGAGCTTCGCCGACTATTGGAGCCAGCGAGGCAAGAACCTGCGCAGCAACGTCAAGAAACAGAAGACGAAACTTGCTGCCGATGGCATCGATGCGCAGCTCGATATCCTGACGCGACCCGAAGACGTCGCTGCCGCGATCAACGAATATGGCCGCCTTGAGGCCACCGGCTGGAAGGCGGAGACCGGCACTGCGGTCTCCGAGGGCAACGCCCAGGTGCAGTTCTACCGCGCGATGATGGAGCACTTCTGTGAGGCCGGGCGCGGCCAGGTCTGGCGTTACCGCTTTGGCGACACGATCGTCGCCATGGATCTCTGCATCAGCGCCGGCAATACGCTGGTGATTCTCAAGACAGCGTTCGACGCGGCACACAAGGCAGTCTCCCCCGCCACGCTGATGCACCACGACGCATTCAATGCGATCTTCGATGCCCAGCAAATCCGCCGCATCGAGTTCTACGGCCGAGTCATGGAGTGGCATACGCGGTGGACGACCGAATCGCGCACGCTGTTTCATGTCACCGCCTTCCGCTGGTCGAGCCTGCATCGCCTGCGCGACTGGGTTGCAGCACGGCGCGCCCCGAATGCGGCCACCACGCCCGCTGTAACGAGTGAATCGCATGCGTAAGGACGCCGCATCGCGGCTGACAGTGGGCCTGAAACTACGTTGGCAGCTGTTCAATGCGCTGACGCGAATCACGGACCGCGCCACCACGCCATCGGATATCGTGCCGGCGAACGTTAACGCGAAGCCATCGCTGTGGATCTTCGTCTCGACCATCGGTGAGCTGCATGCCACCGCGCCCTTTCTCAACACGCTGATCGACAACGCCAGCGCGGAAGGCAAGGAAATCGTCCTGCTTACCGACCGGGACGGCTATGCAGAGTCGTACCAGAGCCTCTTCCCGCATGCGCACGTCGTCCGCGTCACCGGCAGTCAGCATCAAGCCAAAGAACTCGCAGCGCACTTTCGCCCCACTCTTTTCGTCATTGCCGAGATCCCGTGCTGGCCGTCCGATGCGCCGTGTCGCCTGCCCTTCGGTTTCCTCTACGAAGCGAAACGCCTCGGCGCGGGTACCGCACTGATCAACGGCTGGATCTACGGCTACCCGACCTCCTGCCGTGCAGATGCGATCGAACGGCGCCTGTTCCAGCGCGACTGGCTGCGCCTGATCGACGTGGTGTGTGCGCAGAACGAACGTGTGGCTCATGCACTGCGCGACGCTGGCGCACACCTGGTTCACATCACCGGCAACATCAAGTTCGATGCGCTCGACACCTTGCCGCGTCCGCTCGAAAACACGCGCAGCCCGCGCATGCTGCAAGCGATACGGTCTTCGGGGCGCCCGACGATCGTCGCCGGCTGCGTGACTGAAGCCGACGAACGCGATCTCGTGCTCGCGGCATTCGAGTCCATCGTCAGGGCGGTGCCGCGTGCGCTGCTGGTGCTCGCCCCGCGTCATCCGGAAAACCCCGGGGTCATGCAGTCGCTACGCGAGCGTTTGGGCGCCAGCGGGATGAATTTCGTCCTCCGCTCGGAATCCGGCGACCAGGAGCTGAACGAGAACGTGACCGTACTCGTACTCGACACGATGGGCGAGCTGCGCGACTTCTACGCGGTCGCATCGATCGCGCATGTCGGTCGTGACCACAACATTCTTGAACCACTCGCCTATGCGTGCCCGGTCAGCGTCCGGCCTGCATGGAACAGCACCTATCCGAGTTTCCCGGTATACGAGTTGACCCGCGACGGCGGCTTGGTGATCGAGTCAGACGATCCGCAGATGCTTGGCTCCCGCTGGCAAGCGCTTCTCACCGACGCAGCGCTCCGCAACGGGCACACCAAAGGCATCCGCACGCTGCTCGACCACGCGCAAGGCGCCACCGAGCGGACCTGGTCGGCCCTGCAAGGCATCGCCTCTGCAACACGGGGGCAAGGATGACCACCGTTCGACAGGCGCTCGGCCTTGCGGCAACACAGCGCCTGCTTGCCTTCGCGATCAATCTTGGCACCACGATGACGATCGCCCGGCTCATCACCCCAGCGGAGAGCGGCATCTACTCCCTGGCCGTGGGACTGGTCGCAATCGTCCAGATGTTCCGCGACTTCGGCGTCGGCGAATACTTGGTGCAGGCTCAGGAACTCACCGAGAAAACCATACGCTCGGCTTTCGGCATGTCCCTGCTGCTGGCGTGGACCTTGGGCGGGTTGCTGCTTGGAGCCGCCATTCCCGCTGCGCACTTCTACAAAGAAGCGGTGGTCGCAGACGTCGTACGGATTCTTGCGATCAACTTCTTTCTGGTTCCCTTCGGTTACATCACGCACGCTCTGCTTACACGCGAAATGCGCTTCGGCACGATGCTGATCATCCAGACCAGTAGTGCGCTTGTGGGTTCCATCGCGGCGATAGCCTTGGCTTGGTGCGGGTTTGGTGCAATCGGACTAGCGTGGTCACTGGTTGCCGCCATGCTAGCCAATACCCTGATGCTGCTTGCAGTTCGACCGGCGAGCGTGGCATTCAGACCAGATTTCTCCGCATGGCGGAAGATCGGTGGCTTCGGCTTATACAAGACCAGTGGGATGCTGCTGGAACAACTTGCGCGCCGCACGCCGGACTTTGCACTTTCCCGCTCGCTCGGGTTCTCAGCCTCGGGCCTATATAGCCGTGCCAACGGGCTTGCCGATACGTTTGGCGACTTTGTCGTTGGGACGGTTTATCGGGTGGCGCTACCGCAGTTCGCGAAAATCAAGAATGAAGGCGCCGAACTGGGGGCGACCTATATCGAAACCTACCGAATGTTTGCGTGTATTCCCCTGTCGTTCTTCAGTTTCATGGCGATCTACGCAGAACCGGTCATCAACGTACTATTCGGCCACCAATGGCTACCTGCAGCACCTGCGATGTCGCTAATAGCAATCGCGGGATTGCTCTCCACGCCGGTCATGCTGGCGGCACCCGCACTCACGGCCACGGGTTCAATCGACAAACTGTTCCAGGCGCAGTTGGTTGCGAATCCAGTCCAGATTCTCGCCATCTCCATCGCCGCCACGTTCAGCATCGAAGCGGTCGCGCTCTGCATGTGTGGAATGAGCGTATTGCGGGTAGTGCTCTACCATCGGCAAGTTAAGCGTGCCCACAACGTGGCGCTATCGGCGGTACTGCATGCGCTCTTGCCAAGTTTGGCGGTTGTGGCGGGAGCACTGCTTTCTCCTGTGCTATTCCTCGAGTGGGCGCGCACTCACAGCCTTCCGGCACTGCTCACGGCCTCCGCAGGCGGCGCCATGTTTGTCGCTGGCTGGTTGGCCTGTCTCTACACTTTCAGGCATCCCTATAGAGCGGAAATCGGCCGCATGTATCGCCAACTCCGCACAAGACGTAGTTGAGTGGATGACTTCGGGGTCCTGCGTGCAATCGACCAACAGAACATTGTTGCTGCTCAATACGGGAGCCGGCGAGAACCTCGGCGACCGTGCGATGCTGATCAACACTGTTCGCCTTCTACGCGAACGGCATCCGGACTGGACGTTACTGGTCAGTTCACGAACGCCAGCCTTCATTGCCGAGGAGTACCGTCTCACCCCGGTTAGCTTCATGATCGATTGCCTGAGTCGGTGGGCCGGCAGGCATCACGGCGCATCCGCGCATAAATGGACAAGCCTGTTCCACGCAACGCTGGGTTCGATTGAGTTTCTCCTGCTCGCCCTGGTCACCATAACCTGCCAGGCAATTTCGTATCGCCCTGCAGGCCGTTTCATGGAGGCGGAATTTCTGCGGTCGCTACTGGACGCAGACGCGGTTTACTTCGTGGGTGGCGGATACCTGACCGACCAAGGCAAGCTGGAGTGCCGCGCACTACTGACGACAGGCCTGTTGGCCACCTGGCTCAGGAAGCCAGTCGTGCTGAGTGGCCAAGGATTGGGGCCATACTCGACGGCTATCACGCGATGGCTGCTTCGGCGCGTTGCGACACGAGCCACAATGATGGGCCTTCGTGACGCAGGAGAGGGGCAAGCCCTGCTGGCTTCGCTCGGGGTTCCGGGTATTCATGTCGAAACCGTCTGCGACGATGCCCTGACCTTGCCTGCACATCACTCCGTGGAGGCAGAGTCAAGGACCATCGGCATCCACTGGCGAGTCTCGCCACATCAAGCGGACACGGCGCGCGTGCAACAGACTCTTGAGGACACGCTGGATAAACTCGCGCGCAACGGCTGGACGATCCTGCTGTTCCAGTTCCACGAACGCGAAAAGTACGAAGCCGACATCTATACACACTGGCTCGCATCGGGACGTTGGCCCAAGGCCCAAGTGATCCGGGATCTCGACCCGCGCGTGCTGCGTGCAGAAGTTGCTCGATGCACAGTAGGACTGGGCATGGCCTATCACTTTTCGGTGTTCGCCCTCTCCGCAGCAGTGCCGGTGCTCGGCCTTTGGCACAAACCGTACTACCGCGACAAGATCGCGGGCTTGATGACAGCATTCGAGCACCCGGAATGGGCGCTGGATGACAGAAATATCTCATCCGAACAGCTGTATGCAGTGCTCACACAAATGGCGAGCTCCGACTGCCGCGCAACGCTACGCGCCCGCGGGCGCGCACTGGCAGCGACCCACCAAGACTGGCAGAACCGTCTCGACGCACGTCTCTCTGTCCTGTAGCCATTACAGCCTTGATGCCACCGCGCCGTGCCAAGCAGCACAAGCGGCAGAGCGCGTGCGCACTAGAATGGCGCCTTGTTCCAGGCGCCCCCGCAGATCATGACGACATTGCTGCACCAACTCCCGTGTCAGTGGTCCGACCGAGCTCCCGACAGCCCTGCGCTCGTCTATGCCGGCAAGACACTTTGCTATGGCGCGCTCGCGCAGGAGATCCATCGTTTCGCTCAGGGCATTCTTGAGCTTGGCTTGTCGCGCGGCGAACGGGTCGCGATCTGGCTCGACAAGCGACCGGAAACCGTCATCGCCAGTTTCGGCGCCACGGCGGCCGGCGGCGTGTTCGTGCCGATCAATCCGCTGCTCAAGCCCGATCAGGTGGCTTACATCCTGCGGGACTGCAACGTCCGGGTGCTCATCAGCTCGCCAGAGCGGCTGACGCTGCTCGATCCTGTGCTGGCGGAATGCCATGACCTGCGCCATCTGGTCGCAACCGGTGCGGCGCCAAGCCTCGCTGCGCCCCAAGCGATCACCGCCTGGGATGCGCTGGGGCAGGATGCCAAGCAAGCGGCCCATCGCGTCATCGATAGCGACATGGCCGCAATCCTCTACACGTCCGGCAGCACTGGCCGCCCCAAGGGGGTCGTGCTATCACACCGGAACATGGTCGCGGGCGCCAAGAGCGTTGCGAGTTACCTGCAGAACAACGCCGACGACACCCTACTTGCTGCACTCCCGTTGTCCTTCGACGCCGGCTTTTCGCAGCTCACGACGGGCTTTTCGGTGGGTGCCCGCGTAGTGCTGCTCAATTATCTGCTGCCTCGCGATGTCATCAAGGCAATGGAGCGCGAACAGGTGACCGGTCTGACTGCGGTGCCACCGCTCTGGATCCAGCTGACGCAGGTCGAGTGGCCGGAGGCAATCCGTACCCATCTACGCTACTTCGCCAACACAGGCGGGCGCATGCCGCTTGAAACGCTGAAAGCGCTGCGTCAGCGCCTGCCGGCCGCCAAGCCCTTCCTGATGTACGGTCTCACAGAAGCCTTCCGCGCGACTTACCTTCCGCCCGAAGAAGTTGACCGACGGCCCGATTCGATAGGCAAGTCCATTCCGAACTCGGAGGTCATGGTGTTGCGCGAAGACGGCAGCCCCTGCGCGCCCCACGAACCGGGCGAGCTGGTGCAGCGCGGCGCGCTGGTCGCAATGGGGTACTGGAACGACGTGGAGAAGACCGCCGAGCGCTTCCGTCCGCTGCCCGGCGGCGCCGCCGGTCGCGAAAGCGGCATCGTCATTCCTGAGATCGCCGTCTTCTCCGGCGATACGGTGAGGATGGACGAGGAAGGCTTCCTGTATTTCATCGGACGCCGCGACGAGATGATCAAGACCTCCGGCTACCGCGTCAGCCCGACCGAAGTCGAAGAAGTGATCTACGGCACGCAACTGGTCGGCGAGTGCGCCGCCTTTGGCGTGGAACACCCGACGCTGGGTCAGGCGATCGTGCTCGTCGTCAGCCCGCCAGTTGGTCGCAGCCTCGACCACGCCGCACTTCAGGCAGAGTGCCGCACCCGCTTGCCGGCATGGCAGGTGCCAGCCCACATCGTGATCCGTGACGGCGCGCTGCCGCGAAACCCGAACGGCAAGATCGACCGCAAGTCGCTCTCCGCCGAATTCACGAACTTCTTCTCTGACGCCACCCAATGAGTGAACCCCGCACCCCGCCGCGCCACACCGACATGATCCAGTTCGCACAGGATGGCGGCGAGCTGATAGTCGGCGGTCTGCCGCTCAGCCGGCTCGCAGCACGCATCGGCCAGACGCCCTTCTATGCATACGACCGCGACTTGCTCGCGCAGCGGATCGCGGAACTCCGCAACACGCTGCCAGCGGGAGTCCAGCTTCACTACGCGATGAAGGCCAACCCGATGCCGGCGCTGGTGAGCTTCATGGCGGCGCGAGTCGATGGTCTGGATGTTGCCTCCGGGCGCGAGCTGCGCGTGGCGCTGGACAGCGGCATGGACCCGCAGGAGATCAGCTTTGCCGGCCCTGGCAAGAGCCTCGCGGAACTGGAGCAGGCGATCGCCAGCGGCGTGTTGTTGAACATCGAATCTGCGCGCGAAGCACGGCTGCTGAGCGACATCAGCGAACGCACCGGCTGGGCCGCGCGCGTTGCGGTGCGCGTGAATCCGGACTTCGAACTCAAGAGCTCCGGTATGAAGATGGGCGGCGGGCCCAAACAGTTCGGCGTCGACGCCGAGAGCGTCCCGGCCCTACTCGCCGAGATCGGGCAGCTCGGGCTGCAGTTCGAGGGCTTCCATCTCTACGCGGGCTCGCAGAACCTGCGCGCCGAATCCATCGTCGAAGCGCAGCAGAAGAGTTTTGAGCTGTGCCTGCGCCTCGCTGAGTCGGCGCCGTCAGCGGTCCGCAGCTTCAACCTCGGTGGCGGGTTCGGAATTCCCTACTTCCCTGGCGAACAACGCCTTGACCTCGCGCCGGTTGCCGATAACCTCGCGCGGCTTCAACAAGATGCAGCTAGCCGGGCGCCAGGTTCACGCCTCGTCATCGAACTGGGCCGCTATCTCGTTGGCGAGGCGGGCATCTACGTCGCCCGCGTGGTCGAACGCAAACTGTCGCGTGGCCACGTGTTCCTGGTAACGGACGGCGGCATGCATCATCACCTCGCCGCCTCCGGCAACTTCGGTCAGGTGATTCGCAAGAACTATCCCGTTGCGATCGGGAACCGCATGGGTTCAAGCGACACCGAGAATGTGTCGGTCGTCGGCCCGCTCTGCACCCCGCTTGATCTGCTCGCGGACAAGATGGATTTGCCGCGCGCGCAGGAAGGAGATCTTGTCGTCGTCTTCCAATCCGGTGCGTACGGTTTCACGGCCAGTCCCCGCGATTTCCTGTCTCACCCGCAGCCGCTCGAGGTGCTGGTATGACAGCGCGCCTCAACCGCCTGATCTGCCGCTTCGACCCGTCGCAGCTTGATACGAGCGTCAGCTTCCCAGCGCCCATCGGCGATTCCGTCGAAATCGAGTTACCGGGTCTGTCGCTTCGCGCGGCGGGGCCCGACGTCCGTATCGGCGCCACACAGCGGCAAATGCTGGTGCAGATTGGCCGCCCCGCGCTGCGCAACGCAGCGCTCGCCGCTGACTACGCGAAAGCAGGCCCTGGCGCCTTGCTCGCACCCCTGCTCAATGACGCGAGCGCGTTCGCCGATGAGCTTCAGGGGCGTTTCGCGCTGCTGTGGATCGACCTTGACCGCGCTCAGCTCGGCTGCCTCAATGACCGCTTTTCGACTCACCCGCTTTGCTGGGCCACCGAAGGGTCCGCGCTGGCGCTGGCATCGCGTGCGGACTGGGTACCACTTGCAGATCGACAGATCGACCCGCAAGGCATCTTCGACTACCTGTACTTCCACGTCATCCCGGCACCGCGCACCATCTTCCGCGGCGTTTCGCGTCTTGAACCAGGGCACCTGCTCGATTGCGGCCGCAGCGGGGTCCGAAACGACCAATGGTGGCAGCCGCGCTTCACGCAAACCCCGGTCGGCGATGTCCGCGCCCTCAAGGCGCGCTTTGTCGGCGCGATCCGCGGCGCGGTCGAGCGGGAATCCGCGAATGCGGGCCGCGTGGCCGCATTCCTGTCCGGCGGCACCGACAGCTCGACCGTGATCGGCATGCTGCGCGAGGTGAGCGGAAGCCAGCCACGCGGCTACTCGATCGGCTTCGACACCGCCGGCTACGACGAAATGGAGTACGCACGTATAGCCGCCAAGGCTTACGGCGTCGACCACCGCGAGTACTACATCACCGCGCAGGATCTCGTCAGCCACATTCCCGCCGTCGCCGCGAGCTACGACCAGCCCTTCGGCAACTCTTCCGCGTTGCCGGCCTATTGCCTCGGGCTGATGGCAAAAGCCGACGGCTACGACAAACTACTAGCCGGCGACGGGGGGGACGAACTCTTCGGAGGTAACGCCCGCTACGCAAAGCAGAAGGTGTTCGAGCTTTACCAAGCTATCCCCGCAGCAGTCCGAAGTACGCTGATTGAGCCGATCGCTGGGGCAGACTGGGCCACGCGTGTACCGTTACTGAGCAAGGCATGCAGCTATGTCGAACAAGCCCGCATGTTGCCGCTCGCCCGAACCGAGCAGTACAACTTGCTGCAACGCCTTGGCCAGGACTCCGTCTTGGGGCAAGCGTTCCGCAGTCTGGCCGACACCGACGCGCCGCTGCAGCTGCGTCGCCGTGTCTGGGATGGTGTACGTGCGGACACTGTGCTGGACCACGAGCTAGGCTTTGACTGGCGTTTCACGCTGGCGGACAACGATCTGCCCAAGGTGATCGGTACCACCTCACTGGCGGGGCTGGATGTCGGGTTCCCGCTGCTCAGCGAAGAACTGATTGCGATCGCCCTGACGCTGCCAGATGCAATGAAACTCAAGGGCTTCAAGCTGCGCTGGTTCTTCAAGGAAGCGCTGCGAGGCTTCCTGCCGGACGAGATTCTGACGAAGAAGAAGCACGGCTTCGGCCTGCCCTTCGGGCACTGGGCACTGACGGACCCGGCCCTGCGCGCGCTATCGCGCGACTCGGTGCAGGGCCTGGCCGAGCGCGGCATCCTGCAAGCGGCGTTCGTCGACGCGCTGTTCAGCAAACTACTGCCGACACACCCCGGCTATTACGGCGAGATGGTGTGGATCGGCATGATGCTCGAACAGTGGCTGCGTGCCAACGCGCCGGATACGCGCTTCTAGGCGATCAAACCAGGGCCTCGCGCATGGGCTGCGCGAGGTTCTGCGCCATGCGGATGCCGAAGCGAAGGCGATCTGCATCCCACGGCGTGAAGCGGCGCAACTGGAACACGTCGTCCCCCTGTGCCGACGCACCCCACGCAGTGGAAACGGCGGCATCGAAACCGAGTTCGCGCACCAACGCAACGTGCTCCGGCAAATAGTCGCGCCCCGGCTTGCCGTTCGGGTAGGCGAACAGAGGCACTCGTGCGCCGATGATGCGTTCCAGCACAACGCGCCCGGCGTTGATCTCGTCCCGCGCGCGAGGCAGCGGAATTTTTGCCAGGATCGGATGGCTCACCGTGTGCGCGCCGATCGCAAAACCCCGCTGATGCAACTGCGCAAGCTGCGCACTGCTCATCATCAGATCCGTCGGCAGGGTCGTATGCGCGGCTCGCGCTACGTCGACGACCGCTTGTTCCCGTTCGATCGGTTCGAGGTATTTGATCTGATCGATCAGGCGCAGCGCCGCCGTTTCGCGAGCACGCCAGTCATTCAAGGGAAAGCGCCCCCACTGCGGGGTATCCAGAACATCCAGCGGCGAGCGCCGCACGGCTTCGATCAGCCCGTCGTTCCACATACGGCCACCGTCCAGATAACCAGACGCAACGAAAAAGGTCGCGTGCAGGCCAGCGGCCTGAAGGATCGGCGCGGCAACGGTCAGGTTGTCGGCATAGCCGTCGTCGAAGGTGATCGCCGCCGCGCGGGCGGGCAAGGAGCCATCCGACAGTCGCCGCACCGCCTCGTCCAGCGGCAACACGTTGAACCAGCGTTTGATCCAGCCCAGGGTGCGCACAAAACGTTCCGCATGCAGTTCGCCAGGAAACATCGGGTCCTGCTTCGGCGCCACCCGGTGCCAGATGAACACCGACAGACGGGCACGCGAGCCTTGCGGCGAGAGAATGCTCAAACCAGTGCGGATCATGTTGCGGCTTCGACTTGCTTGGTGCGTCCGGCGCGGCTCGGCGGGGCGTCGACAGGATCGGTCAGCCAGCCGCGCTCGGCAACCCAGCGGCGGGTCAGCGCGGTCAGCACCAGCAGGTTATAGGGAAGGTCGAAATACGCGAGGCTCAGGAAGGCCCCGCCGACCAGATAGCCGACGAGCGCCACCTGGCACATCGAACCCAGATCGCGCGCCCAGCGCGCTTCCGGCACATCCTTGGTGTGCTTGCGCAGCCATGCGCCATCACGCCACACGAGAAACCACAACAGCAGAAACAGCGCGAGGCCTACGAAGCCATGCTCGCCGAGCACCTGGAAGTAGATGCTGTGTGCCGCATGCACATCGGTCGGGTCAGGCGCGTATTGCTGGAATACGATCAGCGAATAGATCTGGAAGCCACCGCCGAAGAAGCGGTCACTGGCGAGGTTCCAGGCCATCCACCAAGCGTTGATCCGGCCCATCGCCGACGCGTCCTGCTGGTACTCGCCAATGGTGTGCATGCGCGAACTCCACTCTTCGGGCATGAACGCCACCAGCCCCACGGCGGCCACGATCATGACGATGCCACCCGCCAGCTTGTTCGGGCTCCGCAACCACAGGAACCCGGCCATTGCCGCAATCGCAACCAGTGCGCCGCGCGAATGGCTCCCCACTGCGGCCGCAGCCGTCAGCAGCATTGCCAGCGTGAAGGCATGCCGCTGCCACTTCTTCTCGGGCGCCAACTGCAGCTGCAGGTAGCGCATCAGCGGAATCGTGATGATCATCGCAAGTGCGATTTCGTTATTGCCCTCGATGAAGGATTCCGCCGGCCCCCACACACGGAAGCTGCCGCCGGTTGCAATCGTGAACAAGCCGCCCTTGACGCCGAAAAAGCCGATCGAGAACACGATCGCCCAGGTCAGCCACTGAATCTGCGCGCGGGTGCGCAGCAACATCAACGCGACCAGGATCATGAAGTCGATCTTCAAGACCCGCGTGAGCATTTCCCAGCTCTTCTCCTCGAAGATCGAGAATGGATAGGTGATGCACATCCAGATCATGAAAACCAGCAACACCGCGACCGACGGCGATACGAACGGCTGACGCTTGTCCCGCGTCAGCATCAGCCCGATCAAGGTACAGCCCGCCATCAGCGCAGCAACCGGCAGATCATCAAGCCGCCAGGTCAGGCGGTGAGGGTTCATGATCGAGATCCACGTCCAGCCGATCACACCGATCCACGGCCGGCGAAGCGCCGTCAGGGCGAACGCCAGGATCAGAAGCAGGATGAATATGTCACGCATTCTTGCGCCTCATGCCGCCGCACCGGTGATGCGGGAAAACAGGTCTACCTGAGCCTGTGAGGTCGGTTCCCAGCCGAAGTTCTCCGCATAGCGGCGCACCGCGGCACGATCCGGCGACCGCGCGAAAAGCCGCAGTACCGCCTGCGCGATGGCCGCTGCGTCGCGGCTGTCGACCAGCTCGCCGGCCTCGGGCGCGGCGACCACCTCCGGCGTGCCCCAGATACGCGTGGCAACCACCGGGGTGCCACAGGCCATGCTTTCGAGCAGGACGTTCGCCCACCCCTCGCGACTCGATGCCAGCACCAGTGCATCGGCAGCGCTGTACCAGTCGGCGAGCACGGTATTCGGTTGCGCACCGGCAAAGAACACACGCCCCTGCCGCCCAGGCTTGGCGGCAGCCTCGCGCAGACGTTCGCGCTCCTCACCCTCACCCACAATCACGAGATTCACGTCCGGCAAGTGGTCCAGTGCCTCGATCACCAGATGATGCCCCTTGCGTTCGACCAAGTGTCCGACCGACACCAGCAGCCGCCCCTGCACAGGCAAGCCAAGCCGTGCGCGGCATTCCGCCTGCGGCCGTGGCGAGAAACGCTGCAGGTCAACGCCGTTGCGCATCACATGAAGGCGATCGTCAGCCGCGCCCATGTCGCGCAGCACATCCAGCAAAGCGCTGCAGACGCCAATCGACCCCGCCGCCTGCGCGGCCGCCCACTGGATCATGCGCCGCGGCAGCGGATATGCCGGAATCAGGTTCAGATCGGTGCCGCGCGCGGTGATAACGAACGGCTTCTTGAGCCAGCCCGCGAGCATCGCTGCCGCCACACCGTCCGGATAGTAGTAGTGCGCATCGATCAGGTCGAAATCGAAGCCCTCGCGCAGCAGGCGCGCGACGGTGGCACGTGCGCCCAAGGCCAGGGTCAGCGGCGCAACGGTCATACCCACCTTAGGCGGCAGCAGGTAGCGCGGATGCCAGATCTCGACGCCATCGCGCTTCTCGAACGCGGGCGTGGCGGCCATGCGGGCCCAGTCGCCGAAGCGCTCTGCACGCGACGGAAACCACGGCACCGGTGCGACGACCCGGGTTTCGACCTTGCCCGTCTTCAGCAATTCGCGCAGCCGCGTTTCGACGAACACGCCATGCGTGGGCCGTGCGGCGCTGGGGTACAGCGTCGAGAAGAGCAGTGTGCGGATTGGTCGCGTCACGCGCAGACAGGTCCCGGGACGAGCCGACCATAGATCGCACGATAGCGACCCACGCTGTTCCGCCAGGTCCGCTCGTTCTCGACAAATTGCCGCCCCGCCGCCCGCAATGCCGGCCAGCGCTCCGGCGACGCGAGCAAACGCGATACCGCATCGGCGAGCGCAACGGTATTGCCGGCGCGGAACAGCACGCCGGTTTCACCGTCACGAATGAGTTCACGATGCCCGCCCACGTCGGAGGCAACAAAAACGCGTTGCTGTGCCATCGCCTCAAGTGGCTTCAGCGGCGTGACGAGTTCGGTCAAGCGCATCGGGTGGCGCGGGTACACCAGCACATCCACAAGATCGTAGTAGCGGCCGACATCCACATGCGGCACCCGACCGGTGAAGACAACCTTGTCGCCCAGCCCCAGCGCCTCGGCCTGCCGCTTCAGGGCCCCGTCTTGCGGCCCGCCACCAACCAACAGCAGGCGTGCCCGCGGGCGACGAGCGAGGATTTCGGGCATCGCCTCGAGTAGCAGATCGAGCCCTTCGTATGCATAGAAGGAGCCAATGAAACCCAGCACCTCGGCAGCTTCGAGCCCGAGCGACTGCTTCAGCGCCAGATCCGGCGCAGCATCTGCGTCAAACGCGTCGGCATCCACCGCGTTGGGAATTACCGTCACGCGCTCGGCCGGAATACCCCGCGCAACGATATCTGCGCGCAGCCCCTCGCAAATACAGGTCACATGATCAACACGGCGCAGCGCCCAGGTCTCCAGCGCGCGGGTCGCACGATAGCGCAGGCTGCCTTCCTGTGTCGTGCCGTGATCGACCGCGGCATCCTCCCAGAAGGCGCGCACTTCATAGACCACCGGCAAACCATGCCGGCGCCCAGCGCGGATTGCGGGAATCGCGTTAAGCACAGGCGAATGCGCATGCAGCACTTGCGGTTTGATCTGCACGATCAACTCATCAATGCGC